>JBGSNJ010000433.1:0-2070 GCA_041739715.1 Aestuariivirga sp. | reverse complement strand
GGCGCGCTCGACGCTGGAGGCGCGGCATTGCGAGCGGCTGCGCCAGTATCTGGTGGCGGGCGGCGAGGTCAATGCGCGCAGTTTCCTTGCCTATTGCGCGCATCTCGTTACGGGTGCCGAAGCTCCAGCGCCGGCCGTCTTGCTGGCGAAGGCCGGACTCTATCGGGACACCTCGACGGCAGATCAGCCCTTGGCGGCGATCACCTTCTACCGTTCCGTCCTGGAAGGCGCGCAGACAGCGCCCATTGACGCGCTGGTCGATGCGCTTGCCACACGCGGCATCGGCTGCAAGGCGATCTACGTCGCAAGCCTGAAGGATGCAGCCAGCGTGTCCTTCATTGCGGAAGCCTTGAACGGCAGCCAGCCGGACGTGATCCTGAATGCCACAAGCTTCGCGGTGGCATCGGGCGGAACCGCCGATCCCCTCGCGGGCTTCGATTGCCCGGTGCTGCAGGTGGTGCTGGCCGGCGCCGCGGAAGAGGCCTGGCAGGCCAGCAGCCAGGGCCTGAACGCCCGCGACCTCGCGATGAATGTCGTGCTGCCGGAGCTCGATGGCCGCATCATGTCGCGCGCCATTTCCTTCAAGGCGGACTCGCACTGGCATGACGCCACGCAATGCCGCGTGGTGACCTATCGCGCCGTGCCGGACCGCGTCGGCTTCGTCGCCGATCTCGTGGCCAGCTGGGTGAAGCTCAGGCGGCGGCCGGCATCCGCGCGCAAGGTGGCGATCATCCTTGCCAACTACCCGAACAAGGACGGGCGCATTGCCAATGGCGTGGGTTATGACACGCCGGCCAGCACGATCCGCATGCTGGAGTCGATGCGGGACGCCGGCTATGGCGTGACGGACCTGCCGGCGAGCGGCAACGAACTCATCGAGAGCCTGCAGCAGGGCACGACCAATGCCGCGCGGCGCGGTAGCGGCAATCCGGTGCTGAACCTCAAGGACTACGCTGCCTTCTTTGCCGGCCTGCCCGACACTGTCCGCAGCGAGATCACGGCGCGCTGGGGCATGCCGGAGGCCGACCCCTTCTTCGCGGAGAGCGGATTCCACCTTCCGGTGCGGCTCTACGGACATGCGGCTGTCGCGATTCAGCCGGCCCGCGGCTACAACATCGACCCGAAGTCCACCTATCACGATCCGGCGCTGGTTCCGCCGCACGGCTATCTCGCCCTCTATGCCTGGCTGCGGCTGGCCTTCGGCGCCGACGCCATCATCCACAATGGCAAGCACGGCAATCTCGAATGGCTGCCGGGCAAGGCCGTTGCCCTGTCCGGCGCCTGCTATCCGGAGGTCGCGCATGGGCCGTTGCCGCAGCTCTATCCCTTCATCGTCAACGATCCCGGCGAAGGAACCCAGGCCAAGCGCCGGACTTCGGCCGTCATCATCGACCACCTCACGCCACCGCTGACCCGCGCCGAGACCTATGGGCCGCTGAAGGACCTCGAGGCGCTGGTCGACGAATACTACCTGGCATCCGGTCTCGACCGCCGCCGCCGCGACGCGCTGAAGCGGGACATCCTCGACCTCACGCGCAGCAGCCGCCTTGACCTCGATGCAGGCTTCACCGGCGACGACGAGGCCGACCTGCAGCGCCTCGACGCCTATCTCTGCGACCTCAAGGAAGCACAGATCCGCGATGGCCTGCACATTCTGGGCGAATCTCCGGACGGGCGTCTTGCAGACGATCTTCTCGCCGCGCTCGTCCGCGTGCCGCGCGGCCTCGGCGAAGGTCCCGACCAGTCCTTGATCCGTACCCTGAGCATCGACTTTGGCTTCAAGGAGTTCGATCCCCTCACCTGCGACATGGCAAATGCGTGGACAGGTCCCAGGCCAGCAACGCTTGCCGGACTCTCCGACGACCCCTGGCGCAGCGCCGGCGACACCGTCGAACGGCTCGAAGGCTACGCATTGCACCTCCTGTCATCGCGGCAGCGTCCTGCGCCGGAAGAACAGTTCCCGCGGACCATCGCCGTTCTCGATCATGTCGACGCCGTGGTGCGGCCATCGCTCGCGGCCTGCGGACCGGCCGAGATCGACGCGCTGCTGAAGGGACTCGCCGGCCGCCG
>JBGSNJ010000413.1:0-2683 GCA_041739715.1 Aestuariivirga sp. | reverse complement strand
TTGATTTCAGCCGGGTAAGGCCCGCGACCGAATCCTCCCATGGCTCCAGCCGGTGCCAGACCCGGTTGACATGAAAGTGCTGTACGGGCGTTAGCGGCAGTGCGTTCATTTCCGCAAGCACATGGCCCAAAGCCTGATCGTGCAAGTCATCTAGATTGGTCCAGGAGATTTCGCCCGACCTGACCCGATCCATCTGCGGTCTGTAGTGACCACGCCAGCGTAGCGCCAGTTCGGCCCAGTCGATTGCGATGCCTTGTGCGTCACCCCACTTCGACAGGTCACGGACGATGCTGCCGCGCCAGTCGACCACTGTGCCGAAGGTATCGAAGACAATGAGCCTGATTGCGGAAGGCTTGAACGTCACGTCTGGTCTCCTTCCCGGCGAGCAATCCTGTACCCATGCCATCATGAAGGTCGAAATGAAGTGTGCCAAGCCGGCTAAGTTCCGGGCCAGCCAAAACCGATCGCGGATCTATTGATCAGATGAATTTATATGTTAGTCTCATCATTGGGAGAAGACATGAAGATCACCGGCATCACGTGCAAGGTGGTCAATGCAGACATGCGCAATTGGGTTTTCGTGCGTGTCGACACTGACCAGCCTGGCTTATACGGTTGGGGCGAGGCAACGCTCGAATGGAAAACGCGCGCCGTCGCAGGTGCGATCGCGGACCTCGAGCCGCTGCTCATCGGGCACGATCCGCGGGATATCGAACAGGCCGTGCGCGTCATGCACAAGCACGGTTTCTGGCGCATGGGCGTGATTGGCGCTTCCGCGATTTCAGGTATCGAAGTGGCGCTATGGGACATTCTGGGCAAGGAACTGGGCGTTCCGGTCTGGCGTCTCCTTGGCGGCAAGACCCGCAATCATGTTCCCGTCTACACCCACCTGGGCATGGGGGACATGCGGGCCGTTTACGAAACGATGGATCCGATTGGCCTCGCGGACAGCGCCGCTGCTGTCGTCGCCAATGGCTACAACGCGCTGAAAGTCGTGTTCATACCCTATACGCACATGCTCGCGCCGGTGCGTGCGGTCGACCATGCTGCAAAGCTGATGGAAGCCTTGCGCGCCGCCGTAGGTGCGAACATCGAAATCATGATCGACTTCCACGGCCGTCCCGGGTCGAGCATTGCCGCACTCGAATATATTCGCGCCATTGCACCCGGACGACCGCTGTTTGTCGAGGAACCGGTCCAGCCGGGCGACCCGGCCTTGCTGCGTGACATTGCGTTGCAATCGCCTGTCGCCATCGCCACGGGCGAGCGCCTCATCGGCCGCCACGAATTCGAACCGCATATCCGGCATCGCGCGATGCACGTCGCGCAGCCCGATATTGCCCACACTGGCGGCCTTTCGGAGGCGCGCAAGATCGCGGCCATGTGCGAAACGGCAGGCATCGGCCTTGCCCCGCACAATCCACTGGGCCCGATCGCGAGCGCGGCCGCGCTGCATTTTGCAATCGCCACCCCGAACTTCATCATCCAGGAAGAAATGTCGGGCGCCGTGCCATGGTTCGATACCGTGGTGGATGGTCCGATCCGGCGCGTTGACGGCTCATGGCAAATTCCCGATGCGCCGGGCCTTGGCGTGGAAGTCAATGACGCCGTTGCCGATGCGCATCCCTTCAAAGCGGAAATCTATCATGCGACCCACGCCGTCATGCCCGACGGCACGATAGTGGATTGGTGAGCCATGCCGAACAAAACTTCAGCAATAACCGTCGTCACGCGCGCAATGCGGGTGGCCGGTGCGGTCTGGTTGGCGGTGATCGGTCTCTATGTCCTGTCGGGATTGTTTTCCCCGGCCATGTTCCAGTGGAGCCAGGTCTTCAACATCCTTCAAGTTGCCTCGTTCCTGGGCGTGATAGCGCTTGGCCAGACGATCGTTGTCCTGACAGGCGGCATTGATCTGTCGCAGGCCGGAATCGTGACCCTGACCAACATCGTCGCGACCAGCTTGATGCTTGGCCAAAACGAACAGATCGCCTTCGCGATGCTGGTCTGCATCTCCATAGCGCTGTTTGCAGGCCTGTTGAACGGCGCCATGACTGCAATCGTCGGCATTACCCCGCTGATCGCAACGTTGGGCAGCAATTCGATCCTGTTCGGTGCCGCACTGATCTACACCGGTGGCGCGCCACGAGGCGAAGCCGCTCCGGCCTTCGAAGTCTTGGGGAACGGAACGTTTGGCGGCATCCCCGCTCCGACCTTGGTCTGGATCGCAGTCGCGCTGGCCATGCTGTGGCTCACCCGTGCCACCGTCTTTGGCCGCTGGCTTTATGCCACCGGGGCCAATCCGCGCGCTGCGGCATTGATGGGTGTTCCCGTCGAGCGCGTGACGATCGGGGCATACATGCTGTCTTCGCTGATGGCGTGCTTCGGCGGGCTCTTGCTCACGGCATATATCGGTTCACCGTCGCTTGGCATCGGAAACCCGTTCCTGTTCACGACCATAGCGGCCGTCGTTGTCGGCGGCGCGGCGTTGACAGGCGGGGTCGGCGGCATCCTGGCGACCGTGGGCGGGGCTGTCTTCATAACTGAACTGACGAGCTTCACCAATATCGTGCGCATGTCGAGCGGCACGCAATTCATCGTCCAGGGCGGGATCATTCTCGCCAGCGTCCTTGCGTATCGCCGTCTTTCGGGCGTGCGAAACTAACCCGGAGACGGGCAATCGGCC
>JBGSNJ010000371.1:0-6286 GCA_041739715.1 Aestuariivirga sp. | reverse complement strand
GCAAGCGGCTGCGGCCGTTCCTGCTGGTCGAGGCGGCCAGCCTGTTCGATGTCCCGCGACAGCAATCGCTGCGGGCGGGCGCGGCGCTGGAATGCATCCACTGCTATTCGCTCGTCCATGACGATCTCCCGGCCATGGACGATGACGACCTGCGCCGGGGGCGGCCGACGACGCACAAGGCCTTTGACGAGGCCACGGCGATCCTCGCCGGCGATGCCCTTTTGACCTTTGCCTTCGAGATCCTCTCCAATGGCGAGACTCATCCGGACGCCGCGATCAGGGTGGCCCTGGTCTCGAGCCTTGCGAAGGCCGCCGGCCAGGCCGGCATGGTTGGCGGGCAGATGCTCGATATCGAAGCAGAAACACAAGCGAATTCAAATCTTTCCGACATTGTCCGGATTCAGAGCCTGAAGACGGGCGCCCTCTTCCGCTTTGCCTGCGAGGCGGGCGCGGTGATGGGTGCAAGCGATCCTGCGCCCCTGCGGCGCTATGCCGACTCCATCGGCCTCGCCTTCCAGATCGCCGACGACATCCTCGACGTGGAGTCGACCCCGGAGGCACTCGGCAAGGCGACCCAGAAGGACAAGGGCATGGGCAAGGCGACCTTCGTGGACCTTCTGGGGCTGGATGGCGCGCGGCGCAAGGCAAGCGGCCTTGTGGATGAAGCCGTCGCGGCCCTCGCGCCCTATGGCGCCAAGGCCGACCTGCTGAGGGACGCCGCCCGCTTCATCGTGGCACGGCGCAAGTAGCGGGCGTCAGCCCCAGCGCTGCCGGACGTAATTCTCGACGACGTCCTTGAACTGCCGGGAGATATCCTCGCCGCGGAGCGTCATGGCCTTCTTGCCATCGATGAAGATGGGAGCAGCCGGAAGCTCGCCGGTGCCCGGCAGCGAGATGCCGATGTCGGCATGCTTGGATTCGCCCGGTCCATTGACGATGCAGCCCATCACCGCAAGCTGCAGGGTTTCGAAGCCCGGATAGTCGCGCCGCCAGTCGGCCATGCGGCTGCGCACATAGCCCTGGATATCCTGCGCCAGCTCCTGGAACACCGTCGATGTGGTGCGGCCGCAGCCCGGGCAGGCAATGACCATCGGCGCAAAGGCGCGCAGCCCCATAGTCTGGAGGATTTCCTGGGCAACGATGACTTCGCGGCTGCGATCACCGCCGGGCTCGGGCGTCAGCGAAATCCGGATCGTGTCGCCGATGCCCTCCTGCAGCAGAACGGCGAGGGCCGCCGTCGAGGCGACGATGCCCTTCGACCCCATCCCGGCCTCGGTGAGGCCCAGATGCAGCGCATGATCGCAGCGCGCGGCGAGCGAGCGGTAGACCGCGATGAGATCCTGCACCTCGGAACACTTGGCCGAGATGATGATGCGGTTTTTCGGCAGGCCGATCTCGATGGCACGCTCGGCTGACAAGAGGCCGGACTGCACCACGGCCTCGTGCATGACCTCGCGCACGTCGCGCGGCGTTGCGGACCTGGCATTCTGGTCCATCAGTTCCGTCAGCAGTGCCTGATCGAGCGAACCCCAGTTGACGCCGATCCGAACCGGCCGGTCGAACCTGATCGCCGTCTCGACCATCATCGCGAAGTTGCGGTCCTTCTTTTCGCGGAACCCGACATTGCCGGGATTGATGCGGTATTTGGCCAGGGCTTCGGCGCAGGCCGGATGGTCGTTGAGCAGCGTGTGACCATTGTAGTGGAAGTCGCCCACCAGCGGCACGGTGCAGCCCATCCGGTCGAGCTTCTCGCGGATGTGCGGCACGGCCCTCGCGGACTCGTCACGATCGACGGTGATGCGCACGAGTTCCGATCCAGCGCGCGCAAGGTCGGCGGTCTGCCGAGCGGTTGCCTCGGCATCGGCGGTGTCCGTGTTGGTCATGGACTGCACCACCACGGGGGCGCCGCCGCCCACGGTCACGTGCCCCACCTTCACCGGGATGGACGTGCGGCGGACGCTGATTGCTGAATAGCTCATGAGCTTCTAATTGGTCTGGGGAAGCGCCAAGGTCAAGACGAAGAGGAATCCGGCCGACAGCACGATGGCGGGTCCCGACGTGGCGTTCAGGGTCGCCGACGCCATGAGGCCCATGACCACCGCTGCGGCGGCAATCGCCCCGGCCGTCACCGCCATGGTTTCAGGCCTGCGGGCAACCCGGCGGGCGGCGGCGGCCGGGATAATGAGCAAGGCGGTGATCAGCAGCAGCCCCACGATCTTCATCGAGATGGCCGTCATCAGCGCGATGAGCAGGATGAAGCCAAGCTCGACCCGCTGCACCTTCACGCCCTCGGCCTGGGCCAGTTCCTCATGGACCGACATGGCAATGAGGTCGCGCCACAGGAAGGCCAGCACCGCGAGGACGGCCGCCCCCCCGGCCCAGACGATCCAGACGTCGCGCGTGTTCACCGTCAGGATGTCGCCAAAGAGGAGATCCATGTGATCGCCGGCGGCTCCTGTGACCAGTCCCACGGTAATCAGGCCCAGTGCCAGCGATGTATGCGACAGGATGCCCAGCAATGTATCGGTGGCGAGCGCGCGCTGCCGCTTCAGCAGCATGAGCAGCAATGCCACGGCAATAGCCGTTGCCACGGCACCCAAGGTGAGGCTGAAGCCCAGAAGAAGCCCGAGGCCGACACCGAACAGGCCCGAATGCGCCAGGGTCTCGCCGAAGTAGGCCATGCGCCGCCAGACGATGAAACAGCCGACGGGGCCGGCAACCAGCGCGATGCCGAGGCCGGCCAGCAGCGCGCGCCGGAAGAAGGGCTCGGCGAGGATGTCAAGCATGCAAATGCCTGTGGCGATCCGCCCGGACCGACGTTTGGGAACTGCGGCTAATGGCGGTGGTCATGATGATGGTGATGATGATCATGGCTTTCGTGGTCATGATCGTGGTGATGGGTGTAGGCGGCGATCATGCGGGCGGCGGATGGCCCGAACAGCCGCGCAAACTCCGGGTCCTGCTGCACCTTGGTGGGCGCGCCTTCGCAGCAGACATGCCCGTTGAGACAGATCACATGGTCACTCTCGGCCATGACCATGTGAAGATCGTGGCTGACCATGAGGATACCGCAGCCATGGCGCTTGCGGATCTCGGAAATGAGTTCGTACATGCGGGCTTCGCCCATGAAATCGACGGCCTGCACGGGTTCGTCGAGCACCAGAAGCTCGGGCTTGCGCAGCAGGGCACGCGCCAGGAGGGCACGCTGCAGTTCGCCGCCCGAGAGCCGCGTGATGCTGGCCGACGCGAGGTGGGCAATTCCCGTCTCGCGCAAGGCCGCTTCGATCTCTGCGTCGTCGGCCTTGATGGTGAGCGTCAGCAGCCGCCGGACATCGAGCGGGACATTCGGCGTGAGCGGAAAGCGCTGCGGCACATAGCCGACGCGCAGGCCAGGCCGGCGGATGATCCGCCCAGAAGTGAGCGGCTGCAGGCCCAGCATGCAGCGGACCAGCGTGGATTTGCCCGCGCCATTGGGTCCAATGACCGTGACGATTTCGCCCGGCCGCACATCCATGCTGACCCGATCAAGAATCTTTCGCCCGCCGATCTCGAGTGTAGCCTCGCGCGCGCTCAGGACGGCGTCATGCGCCTTCAACATCACGCTGCTACCCTGCAGGCCGCGCAGAGTCCCGAGATCTCGACCATGGCATGCTTGTCGCTGAACCCCTGCGCCGCCGCGGCCGCCTTGAGTTCCTTGAAGACGTTCGGCGCATCCAGCTCCAACACCAGTCCGCAGGCCTCGCAGATGAGGAGTGCCGCCGGCTGGCCCTCATGGGCATGCGAACAGGCAACAAAGGCATTGCGGCTCTCGATCTTGTGGACGAGCCCATGCGCCAGAAGGAAATCGAGCGCGCGATAGACAGTGATCGGGGCCGGCCGCGGCCCGTGCTCCGCCATGCGCTCGATGATGTCATAGGCGCCGACGGCGGCGTGGCTGCGCGCCACGCAATTCAGGACTTCGCGGCGCTGCCCGGTCAGGCGGGAGCCGCGCCGCTCGCAGGTGCGTTCGGCCCGCGCCAGGAGATCCGCCGTGCACTCGGCATGATCATGATGAGGTTCGGGAAAGGACATTTTGTTACATTATTACAGTTCGTCCCTGATGACAACCAAGGGTCTTCCGACGCATCGTGACGACGTCAGACCATCAAGGGAGCGACACCATGACCGGAACCGCGAAGGCCACTGTCCACATCGAGAACGACCGGGTGATCGTCACCGAGTACCGCTTCGCGCCCGGCGCCAATACCGGCTGGCACCGACATTGCCATGACTATGTCGTGGTGCCGCTTATGGACGGAAAGCTGCGCCTCGAGACCAAGGACGGTCCGGCGGAGGCCGATATGAAGAAGGGCGTTCCATACTTCCGCGCGGCGGGAGTGGAGCATGATGTGATCAATGCGAATGCCACGGACTATGCCTTCATCGAGATCGAACTCAAATAGCTGTTCAAGCGGCGTTCATGTCGGGGGGCCACACATGACGGAACTTGAGGAGGTTCATCATGATCCGTGCCAGCATCTTCGGTCTCGCGATTCTCTGGTTCTCCGCGCCGGCCCTTGCGTCCGATTTCACGGCCAACGATCAGGGCCAGATCGAGTTCAGTCTGCCGTCCGGCAATATCGGCTGCGTCTATACCCCGGAGGGCGGAACCGATACCTATGAGCCCGCCGGCGGCGGCCCTGAACTCTCCTGCGACCGCGTGGCGCCGAGCTATGTGCGCGTGATTCTCGGCCCCGGAGGCAAGGCCAAGCGCTACAATGACGTCGGCGATGCCTCCTGCTGCGGCGGCGGCACCTTTGCCTATGGCAAGACCTGGGACATGGGTCCGTTCCAGTGCAAGTCTTCGGAGACCGGCCTGACCTGCCGGCGCAACGACGGCCGCGGATTCAGCATGAGCCGGAAGAGTATCAAGACCTTCTGAGTCCAGCTGGCGGGATGTGTTGGGCGGAACTGGCGCTCCCATGGTGCCAGATGCTAGCGTAGGTCCTCATGATCCCAACGTCAGGAGTATGAGGCCGCCATGCCGAGAATGTCCGCTTCCGAAGCTTTCGTCGAAACCCTGGTCGCCTATGGCGTGAAGGATGTCTTCGGCATCGTCGGGTCCGCCTACATGGACGCGCTGGACCTCTTTCCGACCGCCGGGATCCGCTTCATTCCGACCGTCCACGAACAGGGCGCGGGCCACATGGCCGACGGTTATTCGCGGGTGTCGGGGCGCCATGGCGTCTGCATCGCGCAGAACGGACCGGGCATCACCAATTTCGTGACCTCGACGGCCGCCGCCTACTGGGCCCATTCTCCCGTCGTGGTGATCACGCCCGAGACCGGCACCGCCACCATGGGCCTCGGCGGCTTCCAGGAGACCGAGCAGCTGCCGATCTTCTCCAAGATCACCAAGTACCAGGCCCATGTCTCCAAGCATCCGCGCATGGCGGAACTGACCGCGCGCTGCTTCGACATGGCCATGAGCGAGCGCGGCCCGGCCCAGCTCAACATTCCGCGCGACAATTTCTATGGCGAGGCCGACTACGAGATCCCGGCCCCGCGCCGCATTGCCCGCGGCCCCGGTGCCGACGAGTCGCTCGACGAGGCGGCCGACCTGCTGGCCAAGGCCAAGTTCCCGGTCATCGTGGCCGGCGGCGGCGTGCTCTTCTCGGGCGGCACCAAGGAAGCCATCGCGCTGGCCGAACAGCTCAATGCGCCGGTGGTGAATTCCTATCTTCACAATGACTCATTCCCTGCCGACCATCGGCTCTGGTGCGGACCGCTGGGCTACCAGGGCTCCAAGGCGGGCATGAAGCTGATCAAGGAAGCCGACGTTGTGCTGGCGCTCGGCACGCGGCTTGGACCTTTCGGCACCCTGCCGCAGCACGGCCTCGACTACTGGCCGAAGAATGCCAAGATCATCCAGATCGACAGCGACCACAAGATGCTGGGCCTCGTGAAGCAGATCTCGGTGGGCATCGTGGGCGACGCAAAGGAGGCCGCCAAGGCCCTGTCCTATCGCCTGGCGAACCGCAAGCTGGCCTGCGCCGGCAATGCCGACGAGCGCAAGAAGCGCATCAAGGCCGAGAAGGACGCATGGGAAAAGGAACTCAACGACTGGACACAGGAGAAGGATGCCTGGTCGCTCGAGATCGCCAACGGATCGCCCTACATGCATCCGCGGCAGATGCTGCGCGAACTCGAGAAGGCCATGCCGAAAGGTGCCATGGTCTCGACCGACATCGGCAACATCTGCTCGGTGTCGAATTCCTATCTCCGCTTCACCCAGCCGAACTCGATG
>JBGSNJ010000301.1:0-2558 GCA_041739715.1 Aestuariivirga sp. | reverse complement strand
CCCGTGGCCCGGTCGAAGGGCGCGCGCGGCGTGCCATAGTGGGGATTGAGGCCGACACCGGAATAGGCGAACTCAGCCATGGTGTTGCGGCCGATGACGATGAAGCCCCTGGCGCGCAGCCGCGCAATGGCCACCGCATCGGCCACTGCCGGCGCCGCATCCTGCAGTACCCTGGAGCCCGCCGTAGTCGTATCGCCCGCCAGATCGAAGAGGTCCTTCACGCCAAAGGGAATGCCCGCGAAGGGCGATGGTGCCCTTCCGGCGCGCCGCTGCGCATCCGCGAGATCGGCCTCCGCCAGCGCCAGCTCGGACCTGACCGAGATGAAGGCGCGCGCACCTTCGCCTACAGGGTCGGCGATCCGCGCCAGAGACTCCTCGACCAGCGCCCGTGCCGAGGTGCGGCCCGTCGCCAGGGCGGTCGTCAAGCCTGCCAGTGTTGCCCGTGTCATGCCACCTGCCCCAGTCATTGTCCCGCTCGCCACGATAGGGCCATTTGCGTCCCGATCAATCCTCCGCCCTGGGGCAAGGGCCATGTTGCATGCGTCTGCCGCATGCTCTATAGGGCGATCATGTCCTGTCCGCGCACCATTTCCAATCCGGTCGCAGCCGCCCGGCTGCCGCGCGCGCTCGGACGCCTCCTTCTTAGCTGCCCCTGAGGGCCGGCCGGGCATCTGCCTTGGCTCTCCGGGGGACATGACCAGACCCAAACCAGCTAAGCCAGGCAAGAGACACAGCCCATGATGATATCACCACGCGAGAAGTACCGCCCGTTCCCGCAGGTCAGCCTGCCGGACCGGCAATGGCCCAACCGCACCATCACCAAGCCACCTATCTGGTGTTCTGTCGACCTGCGGGACGGCAATCAGGCGCTGATCGAGCCCATGGGCCTCGACCGCAAGATGCGCATGTTCGAGGCCCTCCTGAAGATGGGTTTCAAGGAGATCGAGGTGGGTTTCCCCTCCGCTTCGCAGACCGATTTTGACTTCGTCCGCCATCTGATTGACGGGAAGAAGATTCCCGATGGCGTCGCCATCCAGGTCCTCACCCAGTCGCGCGAGGAATTGATCCGCCGCACCTTTGAGTCATTGAAGGGTGCGAAAAGCGCCATCGTCCATCTCTACAACTCCACCTCCGAGCTGCAACGCCGCGTGGTCTTCAAGCTCGACCGCGCCGGAATCGTCGACATCGCAGTGAAGGGCGCGACCCTCATCCGCAAGCTGGAACGTGAGCTCGGCATGGAGGAGATCGTTCGCCACGAGTATTCGCCCGAGAGCTTCACCGGCACCGAGCTCGACTTCGCCAAGGAGATCTGCGAGGCGGTGATCGACTGCTATGAGCCGACGCCGCAGAAGAAGCTGATCCTCAACCTCCCCGCCACGGTGGAGATGTCGACGCCCAATGTCCACGCCGACCAGATCGAGTGGTTCTGCCGCAACATCAAGAAGCGCGACAGCGTGACCATCTCGCTCCACCCGCACAATGATCGCGGCTGCGCCGTGGCCGCGACCGAGCTCGGCCTTCTGGCGGGCGCCGACCGGGTCGAAGGCACGCTCTTCGGCAATGGCGAGCGCACCGGCAATGTCGACATCGTCACCCTTGCCATGAACTTGTTCAGCCAGGGCGTCGATCCCGGCCTCGACTGCTCCAACATCAACGACCTCGTGCGCATGGCGGAATACTGCAACCAGCTTCCCGTGCATCCGCGCCACCCCTACGCAGGCGAACTGGTCTTCACCGCCTTCTCGGGCTCGCACCAGGACGCGATCAACAAGGGTTTCAAGGCCATGGCGGCCTCCAATGCGCCGCTGTGGGAAGTGCCTTACCTGCCCATCGATCCGATGGACCTCGGCCGCTCCTACGAGGCGGTGATCCGCATCAACTCGCAGTCGGGCAAGGGCGGCATCGCCTACATCCTCGAGAAGGAGCACGGCATCGAGTTGCCGCGCCGCCTGCAGATCGAGTTCTCCAAGGTGGTCCAGGCCATCGCCGACGGCGAAGGCGTGGAGCTTCCCGCCGAACGGCTGTGGAGCGCCTTCGAGGGCGAGTATCTGGATGGCAACGGCCGCTACGGCTTCGTCGAACACAATGCCCGCTCGGACCATGGCGAGCAGGACGTGACCGCCAAGGTGACGGTGGACGGCAAGCTCAAGACCCTCAACGGGCACGGCAACGGCCCGGTCGACGGTTTCGTCGACGCCATCCGCATGGACAGCGGGATTGCCTTCGACGTGGCCGACTACCGCGAACACGCCATGGGCACCGGGGCGAAGGCCACGGCCATCGCCTATGTCGAGTTGCGCCTGCCCGACGGCGGCACGCTCTTTGGTGTTGGCATCGACAAGAACATCGTGGTGGCCTCGCTCAAGGCCGTTCTGTCAGGCGTCAACCGGGCGCTGAAAAGACAGTAGACAAGGGGCGGCGGGCACCGTATAGAGCCCGCCGTCGGCCCCGGTCTCACGGGGCCGTACGTCCTTCTTGGACGGGCGATTAGCTCAGGTGGTAGAGCAGCTGACTCTTAATCAGCGGGTCGTAGGTTCGAGTCCTACATCGCCCACCAA
>JBGSNJ010000281.1:0-10112 GCA_041739715.1 Aestuariivirga sp. | reverse complement strand
CCGCCGACATGGAAATGGGCGTGGGCATCCACGGCGAGCCGGGCCGCCGCCGCGTGCCCCTGCAGAGCGCCGATGCCATCGCCGAAGAAATGGTCGCCGCCATCGCCGGCGACCTGGGCGGCAAGGGCGATGCACTGCTCTTCGTGAATGGCTTCGGCGGCACCCCGTCGATGGAACTCTATCTCATGTATGAGGCCGCTCGAAAGCAATTGACCAGGCATGGCATCACACCCGTGCGTGCGCTGGTCGGCAGCTATGTGACCTCGCTCGACATGGCGGGCTGCTCGATCACCGTCACGATGTTCGACGACGAGATCGCGAAGCACTGGGATGCGCCGGTCCACACGGCAGCGCTGCGCTGGGGCCTTTAGGCCTCAACGCGGCGTGGTGCCGAGGAGGTTCTCGGGCGCGAAGGCCTCGTCGAGCTGGGCTTCGGTCATCAGGCCTTCGCCGAGCACGACGTCACGGATGGTGCGGCGTGACAGCAACGCGAGCTTCGCCACCCGGCTGGCCTCGTCGTAACCGATGTAGGGGTTGAGCGCGGTTACCGTCACCAGCGAGCCTTCCAGCAATTCGCGGCAGCGCTCGCGGTCCGCCTCGATGCCGACGATGCACTTGGCTCGCAGCACCACCATGCCGCGCATCAGCATGCGCATCGACTGCAGGATATTGAGCACGATCACCGGCTCCATGGCATTGAGCTGCAACTGCCCGGACTCTGCCGCCAACGTGACGGTCAGGTCGTTGCCGATCACCTGGAAGGCGATCTGGTTGACGACTTCGGGGATCACGGGGTTCACCTTTCCCGGCATGATCGAGGACCCGGCCTGCATGGGCGGCAGGCGGATCTCGCCGAAGCCGGCGCGCGGGCCGGAGTTCAGCAGGCGCAGGTCATTGCAGATCTTCGAGAGCTTGACGGCGATGCGTTTCAGAACGCTCGAAAAGGTAACGAAGGCGCCCATGTCGGAGGTGGCTTCGATGAGATCGCCGGCCGCGATCAGGGGTATGCCCGAGATCTTCGAGAGATGGGCGATCACCAGGTGCGAATAGCCCTCGGGCGTGTTGATGCCCGTGCCGATCGCCGTGCCACCAAGATTGATCTCGCGCAGCAGATTGGCGAACTCGCCCAGCCGGTCGATGTCCTCGCCCACGGTCACGGCAAAGGCACGGAACTCGGAGCCCAGCCGCATCGGCACCGCATCCATCAGCTGGGTGCGACCAACCTTGATGACGTCATCGAAGGCCACGGCCTTTTCCAGCAGCGCGTCCTTCAGTGCCCGCTGGCTCTCGATCAGCGCCGGACAGTTGCGCAGGATGGTCAGACGGACCGCGGTCGGATAGACGTCGTTGGTCGATTGCGACAGATTCACATGGTCATTGGGATTGATGGCTGCGTAGTCGCCACGCGGACGGCCGAGAATCCGGAGGGCCATGTTGGCAATGACTTCATTTGCATTCATGTTGGTAGACGTGCCGGCACCTCCCTGGAGCATGTCGACAACGAAATGGCTGTGACCTTCACCTGCGATCACCGCATCACATGCAGCGATGATGGCATCGGCAATGACAGGCTGCAGCGCGCCGAGATCGCGATTGGCCATTGCTGCCGCCTTCTTGACCATGGCAAGCGACTGCACGAATTCAGGATAATCCCGCAGCAGAATCCCGGTGATCGGGAAGTTGTCGGCCGCCCGGGCCGAATGGATGCCGAAGTCGGCATCATGGGGAACCGGCCATTCGCCGATCGAATCGCGTTCGGTGCGGGTTAGGGTCATGACAGCCTCCCAGTGCATTGAATTTGGGCACTCTACACCCGAACGGCCCGACAATGTGATGATTGCCTAACCCATTTCCCGTCGAGTAGTGTGACCGGACCGGGCTGCCGCAGTGCCGCCCGCCATAAGAAAAAATCGCCCGCACCCAATGAGGAGAGATCATGGATCGCCGTAACTTCATCCGCTCGGCCGGCGTTGCCGCCGCTGCCGTTCCAGCCCTTGCCGCTCCCGCCATCGCCCAGACCATGCCCGAGATCAAATGGCGCATGACCTCGAGCTTCCCCAAGGCGCTCGACACGATCTATGGCGCAGCCGAGACCTTCGCCCGCTACGTGGCCGAGGCCACCGACAACCGGTTCCAGATCCAGGTCTTTCCGGCTGGCGAGATCGCACCCGGGCTCGAGGCCGCCAATGAAGTGGGCAAGGGCTCCATTGAGATGTGCCATACGGCCAGCTATTATTACTGGGGCAAAGACCCCACCTATGCGCTGGCCACCGCCGTACCCTTCGGCCTGAACGCCCGGCAGCAGAACGCCTGGATGTATTACGGCGGCGGCGTCGACCTGATGAACGAGTTCTACGCCACGCAGAACCTCATCGGCTTTCCCTGTGGCAACACCGGCGCCCAGATGGGCGGCTGGTTCCGCAAGGAGATCAACTCGGTGGCCGACCTGCAGGGCGTCAAGATGCGCATCGGCGGCTTCGGCGGCAAGGTGATCTCAAAGATCGGCGTAGTGCCGCAGCAGATTCCGGGCGGCGAGATCTATCCGGCCCTCGAGAAGGGCACGATCGATGCCGCCGAGTGGGTCGGCCCCTATGACGACGAGAAGCTGGGCTTCTACAAGGTTGCCAAGTTCTATTACTATCCCGGCTGGTGGGAAGGCGGCGCCATGCTCCACACCATGGTGAACCTTGCCAAATGGGGCGAACTGCCGCCGGCCTACCAGGCCATCGTCAAGTCGGCCAGCCAGGCCGCCAATTGCGACATGATGGCAAGCTACGACGCCAAGAACCCGACGGCGATCAAGAGCCTGGTGGCCAATGGCGCGGTGCTGCGTCCCTATCCGCAGGACGTCATGGAGGCCTGCTTCAACGCGGCCAACGAGACCTACACCGAGATCAATGCCAGCAACGCGGCCTTCAAGAAGATCTATGACTCGATGGCCGCCTATCGCCGCGATGCCTATCTCTGGCTGCAGGTGTCGGAAGCGACCTATGACAACTTCATGATGGCGCAGCAGCGCAAGAAGACGCTCTGATCTTCGCGATCCGATTTCAAGGAGAAGGGCCCCTCATGGGGCCCTTTTTCATTTTCAGTCGAAGGCCGGCGGTGGCGGCACGCCACCTGACTCTCCGCCACCCGTATCAATGGCGGGGATCTCGATCTCGATCGAATTCGGATCGACCTTCGGTCCGCTGTCCGGCAATGCGACCCATGGGAAGGCGACGGTGACAGCTATCATGATGGCCTGCAGGATGATGAAGGACACGGCACCGCGATAGATCTGCGTTGTCGAGATGCCGGCGATCCTTCCGCCGGTGACCTTGTCGATGTAGTCCTTCACCGGCGCCACCGAGCGCATGTAGAACAGCGCAAAGCCAAAGGGCGGCGTGAGGAAGCTGGTCTGGAGGTTCACGCCCAGCAGCACGCCGAACCAGACGAGATCGATGCCGAGCTTTGCCGCAACCGGGGCCAGCAGCGGCACGACGATAAAGGCGATCTCGAAGAAGTCGATGAAGCAGCCGAGGATGAAGACCAGGATGTTGACGGCGATCAGGAAACCCATGACGCCGCCGGGCACGCTGAGGAAGAGCTCCTCGACCCAGACATGGCCGTTGATGCCATAGAAGGTGAGCGAGAAGATGCGGCTGCCGATCAGGATGAAGAGCACAAAGCAGGACAGCCGGGTGGTGGCATCGAGCGCATCGCTGAGCAGCCTGAAGCTGAGGCGCCGCTTGGCAATGGCCATGAGCAGTGCGCCGGCCGCCCCCATGGCGCCGCCCTCGGTGGGCGTGGCGATGCCCAGGAAGATCGTTCCCAGCACGAGGAAGATCAGGCCCAGTGGCGGCACCAGCACGATGACGACCTGCTGGACGAGATGGGACAGCCGGTCGAGCTTCAGATGCTTGTCGGCCAGCGCGAAGAGATAGGTCGCAACGGTGGCGATGGTCGCTGCCCAGATGCCTGCGCCGGTTTCCATCTGGCGGGCGAGCAGCCAATAGGTGGCAAGACCGATCACCAGGGTACCAGCCAGAATGGCGAGCAAAGGGGCCGGACTTCCCTTCAGGGTACGCGCCGCCAGCGGCAGCGCCGGAACCTTCTGCGGCGAGACGACCGATACGAAGAAGACATAGGCGCAGTAGAGGCCTGCCAGCATCAGGCCGGGGATCATGGCGCCGGCATACATGTCGCCCACCGAGCGGCCAAGCTGGTCGGCCAGCACGATCAGCACCAGCGAGGGCGGGATGATCTGGGCCAGCGTGCCCGAAGCGGCGATCACGCCGGTGGCCAGCGGCCGGTCATAACCGTAGCGCAGCATGATGGGCAGCGAGATCAGGCCCATGGCGATGACCGAAGCCGCCACGACACCGGTGGTGGCCGCCAACAGGGCGCCCACCAGGATCACCGCATAGGCCAGGCCGCCGCGAATCGGTCCAAAAAGCTGACCGATGGTGTCGAGCAGATCTTCCGCCATGCCGGACTTCTCGAGAATGATGCCCATGAAGGTGAAGAAGGGGATGGCCAGCAGCGTGTCGTTGCGCATCACGTCGAGAACCCGGCCAGGCAGCGTCTGCAACAGGGGCCAGTCGAGCGCGATCTCATTGGAATAGGGCGAGAGCTCAACCGCAATGACGAAGAAGAGGAGACCATTGGCGGCCAGTGAGAAGGCCACAGGATAGCCAAGCAGCAGGAACGCGATCAGCGACAGGAACATGATCGGCGCGAGATTGTGGGCAATGAGCTCGATCATTCGTTGTGCCCTCCGCCCACGGCGGTGTCGCCAGGCGCATGGCCATGAACGGCCTGGGGCTCGGGATCGGCGATCACGCCCGTCAGCACGGCAATCCGCTTGATCAGTTCGGAGGCCATCTGAAGCAGCAGCAGGACGAAGCCTGCAAGCACCAGGAACTTGGCTGGCCAGACCGAGAGTCCTCCGGCATTGGTGGACATCTCGCCACCCGTGTAGCTGTCCCAGAAGAAGGGAATCGAAAGCCAGATCATGATGGCCGCGAGGGGTGCCAGCATGAGGATGTGGCAGACCGCGTCGATGATGTCGCGGGTCCGCTTGGACAGCCGGCTCGACACGACATCGATGCGAACATGGGCGTTCACCTGCAGCGTATAGGCAGCGGCGAGCATGAAGACCGCCCCGAAGAGCAGCCATTGCAATTCGAGCCAGGCATTTGAACTTGAATCGAAGGCTTTGCGGATGATGGCATTGCCGGCACTTACTAGTACTGCGGCCAGGATCAGCCAGCGCACATTGTAGCCGATGAAGCGCGTCACGGCGTCGATCATCCGGCTGATGGACAGCAGGATTCCCATACGTATTCTCCCCTTCGCAGCCGTTGCCCGGCGCCTGTATTATGGCGTCCACACTTACGAGAATCGCCTGTCGTCAACAAGAGGACTTTTGTCGCCGTGGAGCTTCGCCCCGACGGACGCCAATCGGAAACCGCCCTCGCCATACAGCGCGGCGTCTGCCGCCTGCTGCGCCAGGCCGGATTTGCCGTCTTGCCGGAGTTTACCCTTGGCTCCGGCCGGCGGGCCGATGTCATTGCCCTCAATCCGGCGGGACTGATCTGGATCGTCGAGATCAAGTCATCGCTGGCCGATTTCCGCTGCGACATGAAATGGCCCGAGTACCGGGACTACTGCGATCGCCTCTTCTTCGCCATTCCCGGCGATCTCGACCCCGAGATCATGCCCGCCGATACCGGACTGATCATTGCCGACATGTTCGGCGCCGAGGTCATCCGCGAGGCGCCGGAAACGCCGCTCCATGCATCGCGACGGAGGGCAGTGACGCTGGCCTTCGGGCGCAGTGCGGCCCAGCGGCTCCACGCGCTCCATGACCCGATGGCGGATCAGCCGTTCTAGCGCGGCGCTACTTGGGCGCCCGCTTGGCGAGGATGCGCTGCAGGGTCCGCCGGTGCATGTTGAGGCGCCGCGCGGTTTCCGATACATTGCGGTTGCAGAGTTCGTAGACCCGCTGGATGTGCTCCCAGCGCACCCGGTCGGCCGACATGGGATTGTCGGGCAACACGGTGCGGCTGTCGGAGTCACCCACCAGCGCGCCGTAGACGGCATCGGCATCCGCCGGCTTGGCCAGGTAGTCGATGGCGCCCAGCTTCACGGCCGTGACAGCGGTCGCGATATTGCCATAGCCGGTCAGCACCACGGCGCGCGCTTCGGGCCGCGTCGCATGCAGGGCTTCGATCACATCGAGGCCGTTGCCATCGCCAAGGCGGAGATCCACCACCGCAAAGGCCGGCGCGGCCCGCCGGACCATCGCTACGCCTTCGGCGACCGACTCGGCCATGCGCACATCGAAGCCACGCGACTCCATGGCCCGGGCGAGCCGCGTCACGAAGGGCTTGTCGTCATCGACAAGCAGAAGGCTCTTGTCGTCGGGCAGGCTGACGCCGCTCATTGCCGTTCCATCCGTTCAACCGTCATTGTCTGTCAACCCTCTGTACCGCCAGCGGTGCCAGGGTTCAACTCTTGTACGGACAAAGCTCAGGCCCGGCCCACATCGACGGCCACACGCGGCCAGACCACATGAACGACCGCCCCATGGGCAGGAGCCGGCCGATTTGCCAGCGACACGGCAGCGCCCGAGCGCTCGAGCAGCGTCTTGGCGATGAAGAAGCCAAGCCCCATGCCGTCATGCTGGCCCTTTCCGCCGCTCTCCTCGCCATAGCCAGGCCGCGTCGTCACGAAGGGATCGCCCAGCCGGTCGAAGACGTCCTGCCTGAATCCGGGACCATCGTCGCGGACCGTGATGGAGACCGACGACGGCGTCCATCTTGCATCGACCTCCACCTTGTTTCCGGCGAAGTCGACGGCATTCTCCAGCAGATTGCCGAGCCCATAGGCGATGGCCGGGTTGCGCCGGAAGATAGGCTCCTCCGACTTGGCTTTCCCGGCATCGTTGGCCGAACTCGTGACTGCGATCTCGACTTCGGAACCGCGCAGCGGCTCGATCAGATCCTCGATCATAACCAGCAGCTTGGTGCGCTGATAGATTTCGTCGGCCTCGGCATCGTGATTGGCAAGTCGGGCAAGTATTTCGCGGCAGCGCGCGGCCTGGCCGATCAGCAGGTCGAGATCCTCCGCATGTGGACCTTCGGCGGGAAGTTCGCGCTTCAGTTCCTTCGCCACCAGCGCAATGGTGGCCAGTGGCGTTCCCAGTTCATGCGCGGCCGCGGCAGCCAGGCCGTCGAGCGCCGACAGGCGCTGTTCGCGGGCCAGCACAAGCTCGGTGGCCGTCAGTGCAGCCTGCATCTGGCGCGCCTCCTCGGCAATGCGCCGCGCATAGATGGCCGCAAAGACCACGCCGCAGACGATGGCCGCCCACATGCCGGCAATATAGATGCTGGGCAGCACCAGCTCCTCGCCCGGCTTCCACGGCAGCGGCAGGTGCTCGAAGGCAAGCACGCTGGCGCAGCAGAACGCGGTGGCGCCCAGCCACAGGGTCCAGTTCAGCGAGAGGGACGTGGCCGAAATGGTAACGGGCACCAGGAACAGGAAGGAAAAGGGATTCTGCAGCCCGCCCGTCAGGTAGAGCAGCACAGCCAGCTGGCAGATGTCATAGGCGAGCAGAAACCCGGCATGTGACGGTTGCAGGCGTACGCTCTTGCGCCAGCGGATGGCGAGAAAGATGTTGAGCCAGGCACTGAGCGCGATGGCCGCGAGACAAAGGCCCAGCGGCAGCGGATAGCCGAGATAGAAATGCACGCCGAGCACGGCCGTCGTCTGGCCGATGATGGCAAGCCAGCGCAGCCGCACCAGGGTGCGCAGACGCAGCACGCCCAGTTCTTCGTCGGTGGCCGTCTTCAGGGCCTCGGGAATGGTATCGAAGAGCATGACATCGCCAGGTTCGGACTGTTGTACCCTGGACAGAATAGGACTATCCCGGGCCAATCGGAAGCCAATGACCATGCCGACCAGGACCAGACTGATCTTCGCCGCCGTGATCCTGCTGCTTGCCGCAGTCATCGGCGGCGTTGCCCTGACGCAGCGCGGGACGGGCAGCGGCAGCGGCGAGGCGCTGGTGGGTGGCCCCTTCCGGCTGACAAATCATCTGGGACAGACCGTCACCGAGGCCGATTTCCGCGGCAAGCACATGCTGGTCTTCTTCGGTTTCACCTTCTGCCCCGACATCTGCCCGACCGAACTGCAGGTCATGACCCATGCGCTGGAGACAATGGGCGCATCCGGCGCGCGCATCACGCCGGTCTTCGTCACCATCGATCCCGAGCGCGATACGCCGGACGTGATGAAGGCCTATGTCGAGAACTTCGGTCCGAATCTCGTGGGCCTCACCGGAACGCCGGAGGAGATCTCCGCCGTGGCCAAGGCCTATCGTGTCTATTACAAGAAATCAGGCGATTCCGCCGACTATCTCATGGACCATTCCAGCATCATCTATCTGATGGACCCGGACGGGCGCTTCGTGAAGCACTTCACTTACACCACCGACGCCGGGGCCCTTGCGGAAGGATTGACCCAGGCGATGGCGGATACCCCCTAAAGACCTAGAAATGCCAGGTTGCCGCCCATTTACAGAGTTGATACCCTTTGGGGCGGAAGATCGGGGCTGAGGGACATAAATGCTTTACTATCTCTATGAGATGAATCATGCCGCGCTGGCGCCCTGGCGCGCGGCAGCGGATGCAGGCTTGTCCTTCTGGAAGAGTCCGTCCAATCCGCTGGCCTCGACCCAGATGGGCCGCTCCATGGCGGCCTCCCTCGAGATGTTCGAGCGCGGCACGCGGCGCTACGGCAAGCCGGTCTTCGAGATCACCGATACCATCCTCGGTGACGATCTGGTTGCGGTCGAGGAGGTCGAAGCCCTGCAGAAGGACTTCTGCCGCGTGATCAACTTCCGGAAGCAGTGGACGACAGCCCCGGCCAGGCCCGAGCACAAGCTGCTGATCGTGGCCCCCATGTCCGGCCACTATGCCACGCTGCTGCGCGGCACGGTGGAAGCCATGCTGCCGCATTACGACGTCTACATCACCGACTGGATCGATGCCCGGACCGTGCCGCTGAGCCGCGGCAGCTTCGATCTCGATGACTACATCGACTATGTGACCGAGATTCTCCACACGCTCGGGCCCGGCACCAGCGTGATGGCCGTCTGCCAGCCTTCGGTTCCCGTGCTCGCTGCCGTGTCGCTCATGAATGCCGCGAATGACCCCTGCGCGCCGCGCAGCATGATCCTGATGGGCGGCCCGATCGATACGCGGCGCAATCCCACCGCCGTCAACAAGCTGGCGGAAAAGCGCGGCATCGACTGGTTCCGCCAGAATGTCGTGATGAAGGTCCCGCCGCCGCATGCCGGCATGATGCGCGACGTCTATCCCGGCTTCCTCCAGCTCGGCGGCTTCATGACCATGAACCTCGACCGCCACATCGACGCGCATCGCGAGCTGTTCTGGCATCTGGTCGAGGGCGACGGGGATTCGGCCGAGAAGCACCGCGAGTTCTACGACGAATACATGTCGGTGATGGATCTCACCGCCGACTTCTATCTGCAGACCGTCGAGAAGGTCTTCATCAACCACGATCTGCCGCGTGGAACCTTCACTCATCGCAATCAGAAGATCGATCCCGGCAAGATCACCCAGACCGCCCTGATGACCATCGAGGGCGAGCGTGACGACATCTCCGGCGTGGGCCAGACCGAAGCCGCGCAGGATCTGTGCACCGCCCTGGCGCCGGAAAAGAAGCTTCACCACCTCCAGGAGGGCGTCGGCCACTACGGCGTCTTCAATGGCTCGCGCTTCCGCCGCGAGATCGTTCCGCGTATTGTCGAGTTCGTGAACGCCAACGCCTGATGGCAGGGCTCTTCGCGCGATTCCGCAAGACGCCGGCCCCAAGGCCGCTCGAACCGGGCGTGATGATCGTCGGCCTCGATCAGGTTCCCGTGCAATTCAGGCGCCATGCCCAGGCACGCCGGCTGGTGCTGCGGCTCTCGCCCGACGGCTCCACGGTCGTGGTGACCGTCCCGCCCCGCGTCAGCCGGGCCGAGGCCATGAGTTTCGCCGAGAAATCCCGCGACTGGGTGGAGAAGCGGCTGAAGGCGCATGGCGGCGGCATCGCACTGG
>JBGSNJ010000265.1:0-2406 GCA_041739715.1 Aestuariivirga sp. | reverse complement strand
GAACGGCGCGCCGGCACTGCAGCGGAAGATGCGGCCGCGAAAGATGTCGCAGGCAATCTCGCGCCGGGCGGCATTCTCCGCGATGATGGCCGAAAGAATGCGGTCGGCCGTATCCCCCTCGATCCAATGACGCGCCACCTCGGCGGCGAGGCCCACCGCGCGCCCGCTCGCCACGGTTTGTTGGCGCATGAGCAGCTCGCCCTTTCCCGGCGGTGTCGTAACGAAACCGACGCGAAGACCCGGCGACAAGGTCTTCGAAATGCTGGTTACATGATAGGTTCGCTCCGGCGCCAGCGTGAACAGCGTGGGTGGCTGAATGCGCGGATCAAGCAGGCGGAAAAGATCATCCTCGATCAGGGTCAAGCCAAACCGCCGCGCAATCTCGACGATGGCCTGGCGGCGCTGCAGCGGCAAGGTGGCCGTTGTCGGATTCTGTAGTGTCGGAACGATATAGAGCAGTCGCGCCTCACCCGCTCGGGCTGCCCGCTCAAGCGATTCGGGCACCAGCCCGTTGTCGTCAGCCTCGAGCGGAACCAATGAAACGCCGAGCAGGCGCGCAATCGGCTTGATGGCCGGATAGTTCAGGCCCTCGACAAAGAGGCTGTCACCCGGCTGCGACAGGGACGCCAGGGTCGCGATCAGTCCGGGATGCGCACCGGATGTGACAATGATCTGATCTTCCCCAACGTCGATGCCGCTCCGCGCCAGCCACCTGGCGCCCATTGCACGATGCAGGCGATGTCCTTCGGGTGGTGTATAGTCCAGCAGATCAAGACGTGACGGCGATGCCATGAGCTGCATCAGCGCGCGATCGATATCCTGGTACTCGTGAATGTAGGGCGGCGAGGCCTGCGAGAGGTCAATCAGCGAGGACGCAGTCGTGACGAAGGGAGCGGCCTGCGCGCCCGGATGCCTGAGAAACGTCCCCCGCCCCACTTCTCCAACAAGAATACCGAACTTCTCGGCTTCAGCGTAAGCCCGCGTGACGGTGCCGGTGGTGACCCCGAGTCGAAAGGCCAGTTCGCGGTGAGTCGGCAGGCGGTCGCCGGGTTTCAGCACGCCGCGCAGCAGATCCGCACGCATCGCCTCGGCGATGGCCAGATAGCGCGGCTGACCGGGTGCAAGTTCGGGAATCCAAATTGTCATCGTGACAATGATTTCCTTGAGCAAGATTGTCATCATGATGTATAACACAAACATCACGACAATCAAGTCTTGATGTTAAGACAATAGATACAATTGGTGATGCCATGCGCGACTACACTCTCCACCAGGCACGTTTTCGGGACAGCGCCTTTGCCTTCCCGGCGCTCCGCCGGGTGCTGCGCAACTGGCTCACGAGACGGCAACTCTCCAAACTGCAGGCCATGGACGATTATCTGCTTCACGACATCGGATTGACTCGCGACGATCTGCGCTGGGGCCTGACTCTCCCGTCGAGCTGCGATGTTGCGCATGCCTTGTCGGAACGCCGTGACGGCCGCCTGCGCCGCGGTGTCCGGCATGGCTGAGCGAGCCGATCAAAACCTGGCGAAGAGCGGGCGAAGCGCGCCGTAGAGAGTCCGGAACTGCGCCAGGCGCTCCGCATAGGCAGCGCCCAGCGCCGGTTCCGGCTCGAATCGCCGGGCGACCGCCGGCTTGCGGCAAACCCTTGCCGGATCCTCGCCGGTCACGGCGAGCCGTGCCAGACGTGCTGCCCCAAGGGCCGGGCCCAGTTCCCCTCCTTCGTAGAGAATCATCGTCCGGCCCAGGGCGCTGGCGAGAATGCGCATCCACAAGGCGCTGCGCGCGCCGCCTCCGATGACCGCGACGTCGGACGGCAGACTGCCGGTCTCGGCGAGAAGTTCCTGGCAATCCGCCAGTGTCAGGGTCACGCCGTCGATCACCGCCTGGATCAGGTCGATGCGTGTGGTCGCCGGGGTCATGCCGAAGAACACGCCCCTGGAATGAGGATCATTGTGCGGCGTCCGCTCGCCGGTGAGGTAAGGCAGGAACAGGACTGGTGACGGGCGGGCGAAATGCAGCTCCGCCTCTGAGAGCAGCGTTCCGATCTCGCCGCCGCCGGTTGCCCCAACCGCCCAGGCCAGGCTGCTGGCCCCATTCAGGATCGCTGCCATCTGGAACCAGCGCTGCGGCAAGCCGTGACAGAAGGTATGGATCAGATGCTGGGGCGCCGGATGATATCCCTCGCGGGCAATGAAGTATTGCGCCGAGGTCCCGAGCGAGATGAAGGCATCGCCTTCCGCAATGGCGCCGACACCGATGGCGCCGGCAGCGGCGTCTCCCGCGCCGGCAGCCACCACGATTCCCTTCGGCAAGCCCCAGGCCGAGGCAAGCGCGTCGCGGAGACAGCCGGACGGCGCACTGCCTTCGAGCAGGTCCGGCAGCTGACGGCGCGAAACGCCG
>JBGSNJ010000241.1:0-8022 GCA_041739715.1 Aestuariivirga sp. | reverse complement strand
GCCGGCACTGGCCTTGGCGATCTTGTGAGGCGTCGAGCCCAGCAGGGTGAAGATGCCGGCGGTACGGGATTCCTGCCCCTGCGCGCCATGGAAGACCGTGCCATCGGCGACCTCGCCCGCCAGCAGCCGGACCAGCGACAGCTTTCCGCCATGGGCGGTGTGGAAGGTCTTGAGCACCTGCGCAACCGCGCCGGCTCCAGTCTTGAGGCCGAGCCGTCTGACCGTCTGGGCCACGCCGGGAACTTCATGGCGCAGCGCCTTCAGCAGCCGACCGACGCCGTTACCACGCTCGGCCGAGCCGAAGAGCACGGGCGTAATCAGCCCCTCCGCCAGTTCGCGCGACAGGTCCTTGAACACGACATCGCGCGGCGGCTCCATCTCCGACAGCAGCTGTTCCATCAGTGCGTCGTCGTGGTCCGCAAGCTTCTCCAGCATGGCGAAGCGCTCGCTCTTCTCGATGCCGGCGATGTCGGCAGGCATGTCGACAACCTTGCTTTCGGCATGTTCCTGGTAGACGAAGGCACGCTCCAGCGCGAGATCGACGAACCCCGTCACGATGGTGCCCTTCATGATCGGCAGCTGGCGAAGGATCAGCGGCTTGCTGCTGGCCGGCTGCAGCCACGAAAGAACGTCGCGGGGGCTCGACTCGGACTTGTCGACCTTGTTGATGAAGACGACGCGCGGGAGGCCGATTTCGTCGAGTTGCTTGAGAATGAGCTGGAGGGCGGGCGCCTTCTTGTCATCGGCTTCGCAGACGACGATGGCGGCATCGCAGCCCAGCAGCGCGGCGCGGGAGTCCTGCGCGAATTCGATGGAGCCTGGACAGTCGATGAAGGTGTAGCTATCGCCGAGAAAGGTGGTGGTCGCCGCGTTGAGCTCGACGCTCATGCCGTGGGCGCGGGCTTCCGGAGCGGCGTCGCCAACGGTGGATTTCTCGGCGATGCGGCCCTGGCGCGGAATAGCGCCGGTGCGAAACAGAATGGCTTCGAGTAGCGTGGTCTTGCCGCTGAGATAGGGGCCCACGAGTGCGATGCACCGGGAGCCCGGCGTTCTTCTGCCGTTTGTCGAGTCCATGGCCAATCCTCCTTTGACTGCTGACAAAGCGCCGAAGGACCGCCCTTCTTTCTATCTGCGTGAACACGCCGGGGCGGTTCCACACGCGAAAGCTTGACTCCGTTTCCAAAGGTCAGCAAGCGAAATCCGGAACTGATTGGCAGACAAGGAAAAAGGGCCGCGACGCGCGCGGCCCCCTCGAACTTGCCATCGGATGCGCGGGTTACTTCACACGCTCGAGGTAGAGGCTGGCCACGCCGCCCGCCACGTTCAGTCCGGTCTGCGCCTGCAGGCTGATGGGCTGCAGGTTGATCGACTTGCGGAAGCCGCCGATCAGCACATTTGCGCCGAGTCCGACCGCTATGGTGGCTTCGGCCGATGCGCCGGTATAGGACCCCTTCAGGGAACCCGCCTTGAGCTTGCCGGGCGCGAAGACGGCCCAGGCGATCGAGCTCTGGTTTGTCACACCGATGTCGACGCCGAGCTTGCCGATGCGACCTGCATATCGCTCCTTGCGGCCATTGTTGTCCTTGAACACGCAGGCGACGGCCTTCGACGAACCGATGACCCAGCCCACGCCGCCGTCAACCCGGCAGGTGAGAATGCCGATCTTGATGCCGTTCTTGCGCGGCTGATCGGAATCCGCCGCAGAAGCCGGAATGGCCAGAAGGCCGAGGACGGCAAGCGAGGCGGCAACACACTTCTTCATAATCACTGGTTCCTTGTTGGTTTCAGCAACCCGTTATGGCGCGGAATGTGTCGGCAATTGGACTGCCCGTGCACGAGGTCGCGGGGCAAGCCGGAAGGCAGACTTGCCCTTTGGAAACCTCAACGTGTCAAGCGCGGCCCATGAAATCGCGCTTGCCCAGCTCGATGCCATTGTGGCGCAGGATGTTGTAGGCGGTCGCGAGGTGGAAGTAGAAATTGGGTATGGCGTAGCCCATGAAGTACTCGCCGCCGGAAAAGCTCATGTCGTTGCCGGCCACCTTGATGGTAACGGTACGCGTGGCGGCGTCGGCGAACTGCTCCTTGCGCAGGGTCCCCAGAAAATCGATCGTCTTGGCGATGCGGGCCTGCAGTTCGGCGAAGGTCTTTTCCTCATCGGCGAAACTCGGCACCGCGATACCGGCCAACCTCGCGCCGGCGCCCTTGGCGAAGTCGGTGACCAGCTGCACCTGGCGGGTGAAGGCGAACATGTCGGGGAACAGCCGCGCCAGGAGAATCGCGTCGGGATCGATCTTGCGCGCTTCGCAATGCGCCTCGGCCTTCTTGAGGATGGCCGAGAGGCCCTTCAGGAAATGGGTGAGAACCGGAACGGAAGCTTCGTACATCATTGAGGTTTTTCCTTATCTGAGATTGCCGCAGAAGCGCTGGATGCGCCTGCATGCGTCGTCCAGCACATCGGTGCCGGTGGCATAGGAGATGCGGAAGAAGGGCGACATGCCGAAGGCCGCGCCATGGACTGCCGCCACGCCTTCGGCAGCGAGCAGCTCGGTCACGAAGTCCTCATCCGTCTTGATCACATTGCCCGAAGGGGCGGTCTTGCCGATGGTGCCGGCGCAGGAGGGATAGACATAGAAGGCGCCTTCCGGCGTGGCGCAGGAAAGGCCCCTGGCCTGGTTCAGCATCGACACGACGAGGTCCCGGCGCTCCTTGAAGACCTTGTTGTTGGCGGCGATGAAACCCTGCGGCCCGTTGAGCGCCTCGACGGCCGCCCATTGCGCGATGGAGGACGGGTTCGATGTCGATTGCGACTGCAGCTTGGACATGGCCTTGATCAGCACCTCCGGTCCCGCGCCATAGCCGATGCGCCAGCCGGTCATGCAGTAGGACTTGGACACGCCGTTCATGGTGAGCGTGCGACCGTAGAGCCCCGGCTCGATCTGGGCGGGCGTGGTGAAGGCGAAGTCGTCGTAGACGAGATGCTCGTACATGTCGTCGGTCAGCAGCCAGACATGCTTGTGCTTCATCAGTACGTCGGTAACCACCTTGAGCTCGGCGCGCGAATAGGCCGCCCCCGACGGGTTCGACGGAGAGTTGAGGATCAGCCACTTGGTTTTCGGTGTGATCGCCCTTTCGAGATCCGCAGCTTGCAGCTTGAAGCCGTGCTCCAGCTTGCAGTCCACAAACACCGGCGTACCGCCGGCCAGCATGACGATGTCGGGATAGCTCACCCAGTAGGGCGCCGGCACGATCACTTCGTCGCCCGGATTGACGGTGGCCATCAGGGCATTGAACAGGACCTGCTTGCCGCCGGTGCCGACCGTGACCTGCTCGGGCGTGTATTACATTCCGTTCTCGCGCTTGAACTTGGCGCAGATCGCTTTCTTGAGCTCCGGAATGCCGTCGACCGGCGTGTACTTGGTCTTGCCGTCGCGGATCGCCTTGATGGCGGCGTCCTTGATGTTGTCCGGCGTATCGAAGTCCGGCTCGCCGGCAGCAAGCCCGATGACGTCGCGGCCCTCGGCCTTGAGCGCCATGGCCTTGTTGGAAATGGCGATGGTGGCAGATGGCTGGATGCGGTTGAGCGCGTCGGAGATGAAACCCATGGCAGGAAACCTTTCGAAAGCCGCGTCTGTCTAGGCCCACGGGCTGCGGCGGGCAAGCCTCAATCCGCCGCATGACCTAAGCCGCCCGACTGTGGCAATCTGACCAAATGAGCAAGCCTTTCCTAATTGCGGGCGGCGGCATTGCCGGTCTCGCGGCGGCACTGGGCCTGGCCCGCGGCGGGCGCGACATCCGGCTTTTCGAACAGGCAGCCGCCTTCGAGGAAGTCGGCGCCGGACTGCAGATGTCACCCAATGGGGTTCGGGCCCTCCAGGAGCTGGGGGCTTGGGATGCGGTGGAACCCGCCTGCGTCATTCCCACCGAGATCCACGTGCGCGACGGCCTCTCCGGCCGGCTGCTCCAGCGCATCCGGCTGGGCAAGGGTTTCGAGACCAGCTTCGGCGCGCCCTACCGCGTCTGCCATCGCGCCGATCTGCTGGAGGGCCTGGTGCGGACCGCCAGAGCACGAAAGGAGATTGTCCTCGAAACCGGCAGGAGGGTGCAATCGGCGGAATCGCACGGCGACGGTGCAGCACTTCGCCTCGACGGCGAGACGGTGAAAGGCGCGGCGGTCATCTGTGCCGACGGGATACGCTCTGGGCTGCGCAAGGCGGTCTGCGGCGACGTCGTTCCCGTCGACCGCGGACATGTCATCTTCCGCAGTCTCATCCCTCTTGCCGATGTACCACCCGCGATCGAGACCGACTGCGTGAGCCTGTGGCTCTATCCCGGCGGCCACGCGGTTCACTACGCCGTGAGCGGCTGGCGCAGTTTCAACATCGTGGCGGCGCTGGACTCCGACGGGATCGCCGCGTCAGGGTGGTCCGATGCCGCCGACAGCAGCACGGTACGGCACGCCTTCCTTGATGCAGACGACGTGCTGCAGGACCTTCTGACCCGGCCCGCTGCGTGGATGCGGTGGCGGGGCGCCGACCTCCCCGAACTGCCGCGCTGGAGCAAGGACAACATCGTGCTGACTGGCGACGCCGCGCATGCCACCCTGCCCTACCTCGCGCAGGGGGCCGTGATGGCACTGGAAGACGCTGTCGTGCTTGGAAGGGAAACATCCATGCACGCCAGGCCGGCAGAGGCCTTCGCGGCCTTCACCCAGCTCCGCAAACCCCGGACAGCCCGTCTTCAACTGGAGTCCCGAAAGCTGGGCGCAATCTACCACGCACGCGGATTGAAATCGCTCCTGCGCAACGCCGCGCTGTCGGTCCTAGGCCCGGATGCGGCATTGAACCGCAATCGCTGGATCTATGACTGGCGGCCCTAGCCCCGCGATGCCGTTTCCGTGATTACCACCATCGATCCGCGGCGTGCTAGTCTGCGTAAAGACGGCAAACGGAGAACAGAACCATGCGCAACACGATCATTCCCTTGTGTTTCTCAGCCCTCGTCATGTTCGCCTCGCCTGTCCTGGCAGCCGGCAGCGGCGGCAGCGACGGCGGCTCTTCGCCAGCGTCGCAGAACTGCGAAAATGGACAGGTCTGGAGCAAGGCCAAAAAGAAATGCGTGAATGCATCTTCCGGCGTGCTTCCTGACGACGAACTCTACGAGCAGGGCCGCGCCCTCGCCATGGAGGGCCGCTATGACTGGGCGCTCCAGGTGCTCGCCGCCATCGAGAACCAGAACGATCCGCGCGTGCTGAACTACACGGGGTACAGCCACCGCAAGGCTGGCCGGCTCGACATTGGCATCACCTACTACCGCAAGGCCCTGGAGATCGATCCAAACTTCGTGCTCGCCCGCGAGTACCTGGGCGAAGGCTATGTGGCCGCCGGCCGCGTCGATCTCGCGATGATCGAGCTGAAGGAGATCGGCACACGCTGCGGCACCGCCTGCGAAGAATACAAGGATCTGGCGGCTGCCATCTCGACCGCCAACTGAGTGACGATCAGACCGGGGGCACCAGCCACCTGACGGTGGCCTGCCCCCAGTCCCCAAGTCCGAGCCGCTGCGCAAGTGCTGAGGCGATCGCGTTCATCTCGGCGTCAAGCTGCCAGGGCGTATTGGCGATCACCAGTCCCGAACCAGCAAGCCCGCCCCCGCTGAAGGCTTCACGGATGCGCAGCTCGACCTGCAGAGTCGCCGGGCAACCAAGCGCCTGGGCGGTGTCCCGAATGGTCCTCGCGGTATCGTCCGCCTTGAGCGGATACCACAGCATGAAGATCCCCGAGGCGAAGCGGCGCAATCCTTCATGCAGCATGGTCATGCTGCGCTGGGCTTCGTCCTTCGACTCGTAAGGCGGATCGATCAGGACGAGGCCGCGCCGTTCAGGGGGCGGGAGGTTGGACTTGACGCAGGCCAGCGCATCGATCTGGGTGACCTTGATGCGTGAATCGCCACGATAGCGGGCCAGCAGCCGCGCGTGATCGTCCGGATGAAGCTCGTTCAGCAGCAAACGGTCCTCCGGCCGCGTCAGCCGCGCCGCCAGTTCCGGCGATCCGGGATAGTAAGTGATCCCGCCTGCCGGATTGAACCGGGCCATCACTTCGCGATAGGGCGCGATGAGCGCCTCGATGCCCGGCGCGAGGGGTTTGACCAGCTTGCCGATGCCACCGTCCCACTCGCCCGTCTTGCCCGCCTCGATGCCGTGGAGGTCATAGGCCCCGATGCCGGCATGCGCATCGATGATGCGAAACGGCTTGGGCTTTCGCTTCAGATGCGCAATGACGCGGGTGAGTGCGATGTGTTTCAGCACATCGGCATGATTTCCGGCGTGGTAGGCATGACGGTAGTTCATCCGCGGAACACGAAGAAGGCTCCGGCGGCGATCAGCGCAAAGCCGATGAGATGATTGAAGGTAATCGCTTGCTTCAGGAAGAATACCGAAAACACCGCAAACACCGCAAAGGTAATCACCTCCTGGATGGTCTTGAGCTCAGCCGCCGAATAGACCTGATAGCCGATCCGGTTCGCCGGCACCGCCAGCCAGTATTCGAAGAAGGCGATGCCCCAGCTCACCATCACCGCCATCCACAGCGGCTTGCTGGTGTAGTTGAGGTGGCCGTACCAGGCGAAGATCATGAAGACATTGGAGGCCAGCAACAGGATGATGGGCAGGACATAGGCCGAGGCAAGCGGGGACATGCGCGCGATTCCGAAGGGCGTGACGCCTGGTGCATGAACGCCGCCGCTGACGTCGTCAAGGCGGCGAAAGCTCAGAACAGGGTCAGCGAAAACGGATCGATCATCGTGCCGTCCTGTCCGAGATTCACGAAGACCGCACGGTCTGGATGGTCCTTGTGCACCATGAAGAAGCCGATGAAATCCGCTGCATAGCCCACCTCTCCGCAAGGCGGTGGCGGAACCTCGAGCTTGACCTGCGCATCGAAGGCTTCCTTGATCTTGCCGGTGGGCACGACCTGCCAGATGGTCCAGCCCAGGGCGCCGAATTGCTCTTCGTTCTTCTCGAAAACGCATTCGGGCGAATCCAGCACCAGGCCGCGGGCCTTGAGGTCGGGCAGCAGGCCCTCGGGACCCTTGGCCGGATCGGTGCGGAAATGGCGCAACACCGGGTAGAGCTCACCATTGTCGACATGGAGGCCGAACAGGTCCTTCTCCTTGTCATAGGCAATGTTCCATCGCCCGGACTCGAACTTGCAGTCCTCGGTCCACAGGCCCACGCTGCCACCCCTCTGCCAGTTCCAGCTGCACAAGGCCTGATCGGTCGCATAGAAGGGTTCCGGCGGCTGGCCGTCGACGGCCGGCTTTCCGGCCTTCACCGCCACGACATTGCGCGGGACGCAAATGTCGTTGCCTTCCACGCGGGCAACATCGGCTAACTTGGGGTCGGCCGGATCCAGTCCCTTTTCACCGCCGAAGAAACAGACCTTATCGCCCGAAAGGCCGCTGAGAATGACGCCGTCGTAATCGGCCTGCGGCAGGTGGCTTGCGACGAAGCTGTCGGTGAAGCGGATGTTGACCTGACGGCCCAGGGCCGATGCGAAATACACAGCGGGATCATCGAAGGACAGCAGGGTCTCGGAGGCGGCCAGGGCCGGTGGGGCGGCAGCCAGCAGCAGGAGTGGGGCATAGCGCTTCATGCGCCAAGCTCATGCCAGACTTCGCGCGGCTTGGCTATCGGGAAGGCCGTGAGCCGTCTATGAGACGGGCCATGAACGATCGAACCCGGGTGCTACCGCCATTCGCGATCCTCGTCGCGATCAGCGCCATCGGCCCCCTGTCGCTGAACATCTTCATTCCCTCCATGCCGGGGCTGCAGGACGAGTTCGGCATTCCCTATGGCAAGGCCCAGCTCACGCTGACCCTGTTCCTGATCGGCATGGCGGTCTGCCAGCTGATCTACGGGCCGATCTCGGACCGGGTGGGCCGCCGTCCCATGCTGCTGGGCGGCATGGCGGTTTTCGTACTGGCAAGCGTGCTGGCAGCCCTGGCGCCGTCGATCGAGGTGCTGAT
>JBGSNJ010000183.1:0-2905 GCA_041739715.1 Aestuariivirga sp. | reverse complement strand
CAGCCGTCCGGCGATGCGGGGCGTGCCGCGCGAACGCTTGGCAATCTCGCGCGCGCCATCTTCCGAGACGCTCACCTGCATGACCCGCGCGCCGCGCTTCACGATCTCGAGAAGCTCGTCCTCGGCGTAGAAGTCGAGCCGGACGGGAATGCCGAAGCGGTCGCGCAGGGGCGTGGTGAGAAGGCCGGTGCGCGTCGTGGCACCGACCAGGGTGAACTTCGCAAGGTCGATGCGGACCGAGCGGGCCGCGGGGCCCTCGCCAATGATGAGGTCGAGTTGGAAATCCTCCATCGCTGGATAGAGGACTTCTTCCACCGCCGGGTTCAGGCGATGGATCTCGTCGATGAAGAGCACGTCGCGGTCTTCGAGATTGGTCAGCAGCGCCGCGAGATCGCCCGCCTTGGCGATGACGGGGCCCGAGGTGGCCTTGAAGTTGACGCCCAGCTCGCGCGACATGATCTGCGCCAGCGTCGTCTTTCCGAGGCCAGGCGGGCCGGCGAAGAGCACGTGATCCAGCGCCTCGCCGCGCGCCTTGGCCGCAGCGATGAAGACGCGCAGGTTCTGCTTGGCCTTGGACTGGCCGACGAATTCCTCCAGCCGCTGCGGCCTCAGATGCGTGTCGATGGCATCTTCCGGGATCTTCTCGCGGCCGGTGAGACGGGTGTTCATGCCAGCGCCAGTTCCTTGAGCGCCAGCCGGATCAGTTTCTCCGTGGGCTGATCATCGCCCGCCTTGCGCAGGGCGGCGGCCACGGCCGCTCCGGCCTGGGTCTGGCCATAGCCAAGGTTGACCAGCGCTGAAACCGCGTCCGCCGCGGCGGTGGGTTGAGGTGCGTCGAGGTCGGCCTGCAGCTTCGCCAGCGCGGCATCGGAGGCGGCGAAGCTGGGCGTCTTGTCCTTGAGTTCCAGCACGATGCGCTCGGCCAGCTTCTTGCCCACGCCATTGGCGCGGCCGATCATGGCCTTGTCCTGCATGGCGATGGCATTGCCGACCTCGTGCACCGAGAGGGTGGAGAGAATGGCCAGCGCCACCTTGGTGCCGACCCCCTGCACCGACTGCAGCAGGCGGAACCAGTCGCGCTCGAGCGTGGAGGCAAAGCCGACGAGGCGGATCATGTCCTGGCTGACCAGCATCTCGGTGTGGATTTCCGCGAACTCGCCCTGGCCCGGCAGGGCCGACAGCGTGCGCGACGAGCAGGCGACGTGATAGCCCACTCCGTTCACGTCGATCACCACCCAGTCGGCTCCGCAGGCGTCGATCCGGCCCTTGAGTTTTGCGATCATCGGCGAGTCCCGTTGCTATGCCCTGCTACTGCCCACGCCGGAACAAGTCAAGAACGCGCTAGCAGCCGGGCCAGTGACTGGCCGGTCCGATGGTGGGCATGGCAGATGGCGATGGCCAAGGCGTCGACCGAGTCCGCGCTGTTGAGCTGCGCCCGCGGCAGCAGCAGTTTCACCATGTGCTTGACCTGGTCCTTGTCCGCGTGCCCTGCCCCCACCACCGACTTTTTGATGGTGTTCGGCGCATATTCGGAGACGGGAATGGACAGCATGGCGGGCGCCAGCATCACCACCCCGCGGGCCTGGCCCAGCTTCAGCGTGGCGCGCGCATCGGTGTTCACGAAGGTTTCCTCGACCGCCGCTTCATCTGGTTCATGGGCGCGGATGACGGCGATGAGCTGCGTGTGGACCTGCAGCAGGCGTTCGGCCAAGGGCGCATCGGCATCGGAGTGAACCGAACCGTCGGCCACATAGGAGAGCCGCTGGCCGTCCGAGGCAATCACGCCCCAGCCGGTGTTGCGCAGGCCTGGATCGATGCCGATGATTCGCACCATCGGCCAAGCCTAGCAGATCACTCGCCGCCGAGCTTGGCCATGATCTCGTCCGAGATGTCGGCGTTGGAGAAGACCACCTGCACGTCGTCGTCCTCGTCGAGGCCGTCGACCAGTTTCATCAGGCTTTCGGCCTTCTCCTGATCGACCGGCGTCAGGGTCTGCGGCTTCCACACGACCTTCACGCTTTCAGCGTCGCCGAACTTCGCGGCCAGGGCGGAGGACACCTCGCCGATCGACTCGAAAGCGCAGGTGATGGTGTGGCCCGACTCGTCGGAGGCGGCATCGTCGGCCCCCGCATCGATCGCCGCCTCCAGCATGGCATCGGCCGAGGCCTTGGCAGCGGGATAGAGGATCTCGCCCACCCGGCTGAACATGAAGGCGACCGAACCGGATTCGCCGAGGTTGCCGCCGTACTTGGTGAAGAGCGCGCGGACATTCGACGCGGTGCGGTTGCGGTTGTCGGTCAGCGCCTCGACGATGACGGCGACGCCGCCGGGGCCGTAACCCTCGTAGCGCACGGAATCGTAGCTCTCGGCATCGCCGCCCTGCGCCTTCTTGATGGCCCGCTCGATGTTGTCCTTGGGCAGGTTCTCGGCGCGGGCGTTCTGGATGGCGAGGCGCAGCCGGGCATTGGCGGAAGGATCGGGCAGGCCCGCCTTGGCCGCCACCGTGATCTCGCGCGACAGCTTGGAGAAGATCTTGGACCGCATTTTATCCTGCTTCCCCTTGCGGTGCATGATGTTCTTGAATTGCGAATGGCCGGCCATGACGTCCTCGGATGGGGAAATTGCGGGCTGCCTTATAACCAGTGGGGCTCGGCCAAGACAAGGCCGCTTAACCCGGAATTAAGCCTGGGCGAGCCAAGCTCCGGCCGTCAGTCGCGTTAAGGAGTTTGCAATGACGGCACGGCGGGGTTCGGTGGACGGTATCTGTTTTGCAGCGGAAGGCATGGCGGGCACGGCCGCTGCGACATCGCTGCGCCGCTTCCAGTCGCTGGCCGAGGCGGCACCTTCGGGCCGGCTCTTTGCCGCGATCACGACGCTGACCGAACTCTCGACGCAGTCCAGCCGC
>JBGSNJ010000157.1:0-2784 GCA_041739715.1 Aestuariivirga sp. | reverse complement strand
CGCGGATCGCCTCGATCTCCTTCTTGTCGCCGATCGGCGTGGAGGTGCCATGCGGGTTGATGTAGTCGACCTTCTCCCTCACCGTGGCGAGCGCCTGGCGCATGCAGCGCACCGCGCCCTCGCCCGACGGCGCCACCATGTCATAACCGTCGGAAGTGGCACCATATCCCACCAGCTCAGCATAGATTCTGGCGCCGCGCGCCTCGGCATGTTCGAGTTCCTCCAGCACGACGGTGCCGGCGCCGCCGGCAATCACGAAGCCATCGCGGTTCTTGTCATAGGCCCTGGACGCGGTGGCCGGCGTTGCATTGAATTTCGACGACATGGCGCCCATCGCGTCGAAGAGCACCGAGAGCGTCCAGTCGAGTTCCTCGCCGCCGCCGGCGAACATCACGTCCTGCTTGCCCCACTGGATCAGTTCGGCGGCATTGCCGATGCAATGGGCCGAGGTCGCGCAGGCCGACGAAATCGAGTAGTTCACCCCGCGGATGCCGAAGGGTGTTGCGAGCGTCGCCGAATTGGTGCTCGACATGGCGGCCGGTACGGCGAAGGGGCCCACGCGCTTCGGGCCTTTCTCACGCGTGGTGTCGGCCGCCTGCACGATGGTGCGCGTCGACGGACCGCCGGATCCCATGATGATGCCGGTCCGGTCGTTCTTGACGTCTTTCTCCGCGAGGCCGGAATCGGTGATGGCCTGCTGCATGGCGACGTAGTTCCAGGCCGCGCCGTCGCCCATGAAGCGGCGCACGCGGCGGTCGACCGTGTCGAGATCGTAGGTCGGCGCGCCATGCACCTGGCAGCGGAAGCCGAGCTTCTCGTAGGCTTCGGCCTTGACGATGCCGGACCTGGCTTCGCGCAGGGAGGCGAGCACCTCCTGCACATTGTTTCCGATGCTCGACACGATACCGAGACCGGTGACGACGACTCGCCGCATTCTGCTCTCCTCTGGCTCAGGCCGCTGCGGGCTGGAACAGGCCGACCTTCATGTCGGTGACCTGATAGACCGTCTCGCCGTCCGCCTTCATGATGCCGTTGGCGACCGCAAGCTTCAGCTTGCGCAGGATCAGACGGGTGATGTCCACTTCGTATGTCACCTTCTTGACCGCGGGCGTCACCATGCCCGCGAGCTTCACTTCGCCAACGCCAAGCGCGCGGCCCTTGCCCGGTTCGCCCAGCCAGCCCAGAAAGAACCCGGTCAACTGCCACAGGGCATCCAGACCGAGACAGCCGGGCATGACAGGATCGCCCTGGAAATGGCAGGGAAAGAACCACAGGTCCGGCTTGATATCGAGTTCCGCCACCACTTTGCCAAGTCCCGCCGACCCGCCATCCTTGGAAATTTCGGTGATGCGGTCGAACATGAGCATTGGCGGCAGGGGCAGCTGCGCATTGCCCGGGCCGAACAGCTCGCCCCTTCCGCAAGACAGTAAGTCCTCGTAATCGAAGCTCGATTTGCGATCAGTCATTCTGAATATATGCCCCTTCCGGGCCGCGATTGCCCGTCTCCTGCTGGTTCCTATCACATGGAATTGGCAGGCTCAAACCACGCTTTGGAGCGCGTCAGGCCGCCACAGCGGCCTTGCAGTTGCACAAGGATAAGGGTTTGGACTATAAGGTAAAGTCAGAATGCAGGAAATTCAGACCGGAATTGCAGAGAAGCTGCGGCTGGCGGGCTTGCGCCCGACCCGGCAGCGCATGGCTCTGGCCGAATTGCTCTTCGGCGGCGGCGATCGCCATGTCAGCGCCGAATCGCTGCATCGCGAGGCAGAGGCGGCCCGTATCCCGGTGTCGCTGGCGACTGTCTACAACACGCTGAACCAGTTCACCGCGGCGGGCCTGCTGCGCGAAGTGGCAATCGAGGGTGACCGCACCTTTTTCGATACCAACACCTCGAACCACTTCCATTACTTCCTCGAAGAGGCTGGCGGCCTTGTCGACATCGGCACGGAAGAGCTTGAGATCAAGGGCCTGCCCTCGCTCCCCAAAGGCATGGAAGTGGACCGCATCGACGTGATCGTCCGCCTGCGCAAGTCCCGTTCAGCCGAGACCTGAAACTCCGGCCTCCCAGCCCAGTATGGCCTGCTTGCGGGTCAGCCCCCAGTGATAGCCGCAGAGGCTTCCCGACTTGCCCAATACGCGGTGACAGGGCACCACGAAGGAAATGGGATTCTTGCCAACCGCACTGCCGACGGCGCGCGAGGCCCGGGGCTTGCCGAGATGGGCAGCAATGTCGGAATAGGTGGTCGCCCTGCCGAGCGGAATGCGGAGCAGCGTCTGCCAGACCTGTGTCTCGAATTCCGTGCCGATGAAGACGATGCGCAGCGGCTGCTCCGCCTGCCACTGCGCGGTGTTGAAGATGCGTGCCACGAAGGGCGCCGTGGCCGCCAGGTTCTCCACATAGTCCGCTTCCGGCCAGCGCCGGGTCATGTCATCGAGCGCCGCTCGCTCCTTGCCGGGATCGGCGAAGGCCAGCCCGCAGAGCCCGAGATCGGTGACCATGATGAGGGCACGGCCGAAGGGGCAATCGTGAAATCCGTACTGGATGGTGAGGCCCCGGCCGCGCGCCTTGTAGACGCCGGGCGCCATGCCTTCGTGAGTGACGAAGAGATCATGCAGGCGACCGGGTCCGGACAGGCCGACCTCGTAGGCGGTATCCAGCACGGTCGCCGAGTCGCGCAGCAGCTTGCGGGCATGATCGATGGTCAGGGCCTGGAGGAAGGCCTTGGGGCTCAGGCCCGCCCAGCGGGTGAAGAGCCGCTGCAGATGGGCCGCGCTCATGTTGTT
>JBGSNJ010000111.1:0-2193 GCA_041739715.1 Aestuariivirga sp. | reverse complement strand
CCGCAGCACGGGCCGCGCCACGTGGGCATACACCCTGCCGAGCGTGCCGCCGGGATGGCCGCCATAGGCGTCGTCGTGGCCATGCGCCGACATGTTGGCGCGGCCGGCGATCTTGACCATCAGCCAGGGCGTGATGATGACGGCCACGAAGAAGGAAAAGATCATCGCTGCCGAGGCATTGGCCGGGATGGGCGACATGTAGGGACCCATCAGGCCGCTGACGAACAGCATCGGCAAGAGCGCCGCCACCACGGTCAGAGTCGCCACGATTGTGGGGTTGCCGACCTCGGCCACCGCGTCGATCGCCGCCCGCACCCGGTCGCGCCCGTCGTTCATGCCCCAGTGCCGCGCGATGTTCTCGATCACCACGATGGCGTCGTCCACCAGGATGCCGATCGAGAAGATCAGCGCGAAGAGGCTCACCCGGTTCAGCGTATAGCCCATGATCCAGCTGGCAAAGAGCGTCAGCAGGATCGTCACGGGGATCACGATGGCCACCACGACGGCCTCGCGCCAGCCAATCGCCAGCCACACGAGCGCGATGATCGACACCGTCGCCAGGCCGAGGTGGAACAGAAGTTCGTTGGCCTTCTCGTTCGCCGTCTCGCCATAGTCGCGCGTCACGGTCACGGTCACGCCCTCGGGGATGACGCGGCCCTCCAGCGCCTCCACCCGGTGCAGAACATCCTCGGCCACGATCACCGCATTGGCACCGGCGCGCTTGGCCACCGCCAGCGTCACCGCCGGCGTGCGCTCCAGCCCGGCCTCGCCCCGGGTCACCGTTGCCACGATGTGATCCGAGGTGTCGGCGACATAGGTGACATCTGCCACGTCCGAGACATAGACCGGCCGTTCGTCGCGCGTTGTCAGGAGGAGGTTCATCACCTGCGCCGGGGCCACCAGTGTCTCGCCTGCAACCAGCGCGACCTCCTCTCCCTGGTCGCGCAGGAACCCGGTCGAAAAGGCGCGGTTCGCCTGGGCCACCTTGCCCTGCAACTGCTGCAGCGTCACCCCGTATAGCGCGAGCCTGTCGGGATCAGGCGAGATGCGGATCGCATCCAGCGCCTCGCCCACCAGATAGGTCAGGCCCACGTCGTCGGACTTGGTTACCTCGGCCTGCAACTCGCGCGCAACCCGCGTCAGTTCGCCGGCCGACACGTCCGAGCCCGGCTCTGCCGTCAGCGTCAGCGTCAGGATCGCAACATCGTCGATGCCGCGCCCCACGATCAGCGGTTCGGGGATGCCGACGGGGATCTTGCTCAGGTTGGCGCGCACCTTGTCGTGCACGCGCAGGATGGCGTCTTCGGCCTCGGTGCCCACCAGGAAGCGGGCCGTCACCATCACCTGGTCGTCACTGGTCTGCGAATAGACGTGCTCGACATCGTTGATGCCCTTGACGATGACCTCAAGGGGCTCGGTCACGAGCTTCACGGCATCCTCGGCGCGCAGGCCCGGCGCCTGCACGGTGATGTCCACCAGCGGCACCGAAATCTGCGGCTCTTCCTCGCGCGGCAGCGCGTTCAGGGCGACCAGACCGGCCGCCAGCGCGGCCAGGATGAACAGCGGCGTCAGCGCCGACTGGATGAAGGCCTGCGTCAGCCGCCCGGCGATGCCAAGCGCGTGCTCGCGGACCGGTTCGGCCGGGCCGGGCCCGGTGTCATGTTCACTCATGGTCGGCCCCTTCCAGAACGTCGTCGCCCGCCGCCAGACCCGAGATGATCTCGACCATCGCCTTGCCGTCGATCTCCTGGTGCTGGCCCGGCACAACCGCGCGCATCACCGTCCTTTCGCCCGCGCGGACGGCCACGAAATCCAGCCCGGACTGGGTGTGGATCGCAGCGGCCGGCACCATCAGCGCAAGCCGCTGCCCGACCGGCAGGCGCACCAGCACCCGCGCGTCGAAGAAGTCCTCGGGCAGACCCTCCACCTCGACATCGGCCAGCACACGGCCGTTCTCGATCAGCGGATAGATACGGGCAAGCCTGCCCTGCCGCGTGCCCGCGGGATCCTCGATCTGGATCATGTCGCCGGCCTTCAGCGCCGAGGCATGCCGTTCCGGCACGGCCAAACGCAGGAAGACGCCGCCGCCTCCGATCTCGGCCACGGATTCGCCCGGCATGATCACTGCCCCGGCCGCCACCGGCACATCCAGCACTCGCCCCGCCACCGGAGCCAGCACCGCGCCTTCCGCGG
>JBGSNJ010000100.1:0-1758 GCA_041739715.1 Aestuariivirga sp. | reverse complement strand
GATTCCATGGTGGCGTTGAAGCCCATGGTCCAGCGCCAGAACAAGGCTGCGCGCTCCGATGCCGTGCCGCGGTCGGTGATCTGCTCCAGCTCGCGCTCCCCGCCATAGCGGCTGACCGCCAGGATGGTCGCGCCATGCATGGCGAACAGCAGGACCGAACCGTAGAGGAAGACGATCGAGAGGCAGTGGAACGGGTTGTAGTAGAGATTGCCGTAGCGGATCGAGAACGCCGCGGTCCAGTCGAGGTGTGGGAAGATGCCGAAGGGTACGGCTTCCGCCCAGCTTCCCATCAGGATCGGCCGGATGAAGCCGAGCGAGAGGAAGAGGAAGATGGCGGAGGCGAACGCCCAGGGCACATGCGTGCCGAGACCGAGCGCCCGCGCCCTGCGGTACATGCGGACCCACCACAACAGGACCGAGGTGGTCAGGAAGAAGCCGGCGATCAACCACCATCCGCCTTCGTCGAGCGGCGGAATGACTGAGAGGCCGTATTTGGCCGGCGGCGGCTCGAGCGCGAGCCAGAAGAGCTGGCGCACAAACTGGATGGGATCCCAGCCGACGGAGGCCCACATGTTGAGGCCGATGATCTCGAAGGCGATGATGCCGCATACCAGCGACACGGTGCCCAGGAAACCAAGGTAGATCGGCCCGATCTGGGCGTTGCCGATGCGGCCGATCCAGTGGACGAACTCCGGCGTGCCGTGCCTTTGGCTGTCGCCGGCCGGCAGTGCGATGCCCGCCTCCGGATGACCGCGCAGCTGGATGGCCGTGAAGATGTTCTGATACTCGTTCAGGTCTGTCTCCTCAGCTCCAGAAGGGCAGGTTGAGCCACCAGTTCCACCACTGCGGCCAGCCCTGGTTCCAGAACGGCCCGCTGATGACGATGCACACCGCGCTCCAGAAACCGGCGTTCAGCGCAAGGATGAGGCCGAGCCTGTGGATGCCGAGCGTGCCGACCGAGTAGCCGATCGTGTCGCGGAAGAAGGTGTCCTCATATTCCGGCGTGCGCACTTCGCCCTGTTCGCCGGTGATCCGGTCTGAGCCCGGATTTGCCGCGGAAAGGATCAGGCCGCCATGCAGCGCGAGCGCCAGCGTGGTCGTGAAGAAGAAAGTCACGGCCAGCATGTGTGCGGGATTGTAGTGGAAGTGCAGGTACTGGTAGCCGACGTTCGAAACCCAGTCGAGATGGCTGAAGATGCCGTAAGGGAACCCGTGGCCCCATGCGCCCAGCAGCAGCGGGCGGATGACGACGAGGGTCACATAGGCGAAGATCGCCACTGAGAAAGCAAATGGCACATGATAGCCAATGCCGAGCTTTCGGCAAATCTCGACCTCGCGAAGCGCCCAGGAGCCGAACGCCCCGATGGCGCATATCGTGATGATCTGCCAGAGCCCGCCCTCCTTGAGCGGCGCCAGCGCCAGGCCATATGAAAGGTCCGGCGGTGCGATCGAGATCTGCCAGATGTTCCAGGTCGGCCCGAGGGCCGCTCCGTAGATGATAAGTGCAGTGCCGAGCGTGGCGAAGAAGATGGTCGTCACGCCGAAGAAGCCGACATAGAAGGGCCCGATCCAGAAATCGAACAGGTCCCCTCCAATGAGTGTGCCTCCGCGCACCCGGTATTTGCGTTCGAAACTGAGCAGAGCCATTAGCTTCTCCCCAAGCGCAATCCGCGCTTTGCAGCAAAAATCAATGATCGGTGGATTGGGGCGGGCAGTTCCGGATGACCGGTCCGCCCGCCGCCGTTTGTGTGCGCATCA
>JBGSNJ010000078.1:0-2323 GCA_041739715.1 Aestuariivirga sp. | reverse complement strand
TGCCGTCATCGAGCGGCCGCGTCACCGACACGCGGCGCAGGTCGGAACCACCGGCGATGCTGTCCGCGATCTCGCTGCACCATGCGTCATCGACACCGCAGAGCGAGGTATCGCCAGCGCCTTGCCTGGCGAACATGCGGGCCTTGACGGCGGCATAGTTTTCCATGCTGCCGTGCCGGTCGAGATGGTCGGGCGTCAGATTCGTCAGGATGCCGACCCTGGGCGCAAGCCCGGGCATCAGGTCGATCTGGAAAGACGACAGCTCGAGGATATAGACCCGGTCCTTCACCGGCTGGCGCAGCAGGAATACCGCCTTGCCGATGTTGCCGCCGACGTCGACGTCGAGACCGCCGGCGGCCAGCACGTGACCGGCCAGCGCGGTTGTCGTCGATTTGCCATTGGTGCCGGTAATGGCCACGATGCGGGCGCCCGCGGCAATGGCTTCGCGCGCGAAGATCTCGGTATCGCCGATGACCTCGATCCCGGCATGCCTCGCCTTGAGGACGGTCCAGTGGGGTTCGGGATGGGTCAGCGGCACGCCGGGGCTCAGCACCAGGGCATCAAGCGTGCCGAAGTCGAGTTCGTGGAGATTCGAGATCGGCAATCCGGCGGCCCTGGCCTTCTCGACGGCCGGCTGGGAATCATCCCAGGCGTGAACCTCCGCGCCGCCAAGCCGCAGGGCCTCGATGCAGGCCGTGCCCGAGCGCGCGAGTCCGAAGACCGCGAGCTTCCGTCCCCTGAATGACCTGGCCGGGAACACGATTCTACCGGAGCTTGAGCGTCGACAGGCCGATCAGCGCAAGGACGATGGCGATGATCCAGAAGCGGATGACGATGGTTGGTTCCTTCCAGCCCTTCTGTTCGAAGTGATGATGCAGCGGCGCCATGGCGAAGACGCGCTTGCCGGTCAGTTTGAAGGAGGCGACCTGGATGATGACCGAGGCCGTCTCGAGGACGAACAGGCCGCCGATGATGGCGAGCACGATCTCGTGCTTGGCCGCAACGGCAATGGCACCGAGCGCGCCGCCCAGCGACAGCGAACCGGTGTCACCCATGAAGATCATGGCCGGCGGGGCGTTGAACCACAGGAATCCCAGTCCTGCCCCGACGATGGCGCCGCACATGATGGCGAGCTCTCCCGAGCCGCGGACGAAGTGGAGTTCAAGATAGTTCGAGAAGTTGAAGTTACCGACGAGGTAGGCGATCAGCCCGAGGCTTGCCGCCGCGATCATCACCGGAACGATTGCGAGTCCGTCGAGGCCGTCGGTGATGTTAACTGCGTTGCCGGCGCCCACGACCACCAGCATCCCGACCACGATGAAGAACATTCCGAATGGGATGAGCAGGTCCTTGAAGAACGGGACGGCGAGGGAACTCGACAGCGGCCGGTCGCCGATCCACATGAAGCATGCAACCGCGATGCCCGCGATCGCGAATTCCGTCAGCAGGCGAAGCTTGCCGGAGAAACCCTTGGTCGATGATTTGGTGACCTTCAGGAAGTCGTCATAGAAGCCGATTGCACCGAAGCCGATGGTCACGAAGAGCACGGCCCAGACATAGAGATTGCCGAGATCGGCCCACAGCACGGTGGATACGAAGATGCCCGACAGGATCATCAGTCCGCCCATGGTCGGCGTGCCCTGTTTTTCCACGATGTGGCGCTGCGGTCCATCGCTGCGGATCGGCTGACCCCTGCCCTGCTTCACCTTGAGCAAGGAGATGATGCGCGGACCGAAGAGGAATACGAACAGCAATGCCGTCAGGATCGCCGCACCGGTCCGCGTCGTCTGGTACTTGAAGACGTTGAACACCGACACTTCGTCGGCGAAACTGGTGAGCAGGTAGAAGAGCATCAGGACTCCTTCCGGACCGGCGGGAATTTCTGCCGCATGGCCTCCGCCAGCGGGCCCATCCGGCTGCCGAGCGACCCCTTGACCATCACGACATCCCCCACCCTCAGACCGCCCAGGACGGCCTCGGTGATTGCGGCTGAAGTTTCGCCATAGGCTCCGCGCTTTGCCGATGGAATCCTGCCCCAGAGATTCGCCATCAGCGGCCCGGCGGCATATAGGACATCGACACCGGCCTCGTCCACCGGCCCGGCCAGATCGGCATGAAGCTCCGGTCCCGTGGTTCCCAGCTCCAGCATGTCGCCCAGGACAGCAATCCGCCGGCCGTTCTTGCCCGGCCTGGCATTGGCCAGCAGCGCCAGGGCAGCGCGCATGGAGGCCGGATTGGCGTTGTAGCTTTCGTCGATCAGCAGCAGGCTGCCATCGGGGGTCGCAAGCTCCTCGCGCACGCCGCGCCCCTTGGCGGGTTCTGC
>JBGSNJ010000068.1:0-17204 GCA_041739715.1 Aestuariivirga sp. | reverse complement strand
CGAATGCCACTCACCGGCGCGTCGGAGGTCAGCCGCGACCAGGCCTGTGCCGCCGTCCGGTCGAAGTAGTGTTCGATCTCGTTGCGCCGCTGGTGGTAGGTGTTGGCCATCAGTCAAATCCCAGGAAATCGAAGATGTCGCGGTCCTTCATGGACTTCGCGTCGAGCGGCTCGGCGCCGGCCCAGAGCTGTGCCGCAAGCTTGAGATATTCGTTCTGGACGGCCTCGATCTCGGGCGAGTCGGGCATCTCGAAGAGGGTCGACTTTTTCAGCCTGCTGAGGCGGATGGCGTCGAGATCCGGGAAATGGGCCAGGCGCTTCAGGCCGATCGCTTCGTTGAAGCGGTCGATCTGGTCTGTGTCCTTGCTGCGGTTGGCGATGACACCACCAACGCGAACGCCATAGTTCTTCGCCTTGGCGTTGATCGCCGCGACGATCCGGTTCATGGCGAAGATCGAGTCGAAGTCGTTGGCGGTCACGATCAGAGCGCGGTCGGCGTGCTGGAGCGGGGAGGCGAAGCCGCCGCACACGACGTCGCCCAACACGTCGAAGATCACGACGTCGGTCTCATCGAGCAGGTGATGCTCCTTGAGGAGCTTCACGGTCTGGCCCACGACGTAGCCGCCGCAACCTGTGCCGGCCGGCGGTCCGCCGGCCTCGATGCACATGACACCATTGTAGCCCTGGAACACGAAGTCCTCGGGGCGCAGTTCCTCGGAATGGAAATCGACCTGTTCGAGGATGTCGATCACCGTCGGGATCAGCGACTTGGTGAGCGTGAAGGTGGAATCGTGCTTGGGATCGCAACCGATCTGCAGCACGCGCTTGCCAAGCTTCGAGAAAGCCACCGAGAGGTTCGACGATGTCGTGCTCTTGCCGATGCCGCCCTTGCCGTAGATGGAAAAGACCTTGGCCGTGCCGATCTGCACGTTCGGGTCGAGGTGAACCTGCACGCTGCCTTCACCGTCACCGGGTCGCTTGGCCTGGCGTGGCCGACGATCAAGAACCATGGTCATGCCGCAACCTCCGCACCAATGCCTTCGAGCCTGTCTTCGAGTTCCTCACCGGCGCGCTTCAGCGCGTCCAGCGTTTCGGCGTCCGGCTTCCAGAAGGAGCGGCGCTCCGCTTCCAGCAACCGGTTCACCACTTTCACGGCCGCCTTGGGATTGAGGGCGGCAAGGCGATCCCGCATCACCTGGTCCAGCACATAGGTCTGGGTAAACTGCTGGTAGACCCATGGCGCCACCTGGCCGGTCGTCGCCGACCAGCCTACCGTGTTGGTGAGGTGGCATTCGATGTGGCGGACGCCTTCGTGGCCATGCTTCAGCATGCCTTCGTACCACTTGGGGTTCAGAACCCGGGTGCGCGATTCAAGCGCGACCTGGTCGGCCAGCGTGCGCACGACGCCGGCACCGCGAGTCTGGTCTCCGATGTACACAGGAATGGCTTCACCCTTTTGCTTTTCGGCTGCGCGGCTGATTCCGCCCAGGGAGTCGAAGTAGTGGTCGACTGTGGTGACCCCCAGTTCCACGGACTCGAGGTTCTGGTAGGCAAGATCGACTCCGGAAAGCACAGCGGCCATGATCTCGGACTGCGCAGCGGCCTGTCCGTTGCGGCCATGTGCAAAGCACTTGCGCTTGGAGAAGACGTCGCCAAGTTCGCTCTCGTCCTCCCAGCGGCCACTGTCGATCATCATGTTGACGTTCGAGCCATAGGCGCCGTCCGCATTGCTGAACACGCGCAGCGCAGCCGTTTCCAGGTCGCAACCGGTCTTGCGCATGTGTGCGAGGGCGTGCTTGCGAACGAAGTTGAGGTTGTCCGGTTCGTCCGCGGCGGCAGCGAGATAGCAGGCCTCCGCCAGCATGCGGGTCTGCAGGGGCAGCAGGTCGCGGAAGATGCCAGAGAGCGTCAGCATCACGTCGATGCGCGGATGGCTGAGCGTCTCGGCCGGCAGCAGGCTGGCGCCAGCCAGCCGCCCGAAGCTGTCGAAGCGCGGAACGGCCCCCAGCAGCGACATGGCCTGGGCAATCGGCCCGCCCTCGCTCTTGAGGTTGTCGGTGCCCCACAGGACAAGCGCCACGGTCTCGGGAATGGGCTTGCCATTGGCCACATGGGTCCTGAGCAGCAGATCGGCCTGGCGCGCACCGTCCGCCACGGCAAATGCCGATGGAATGCGGAACGGGTCGAAGCCGTGCAGATTGCGGCCCGTGGGCAGGATGGAGGGCGTGCGGATCAGGTCGCCGCCGGCAACCGGGCGGATGAAACCGCCATCGAGCGCATGGAGCAATCCGCCGATCTCGTGATCCTGCGAGAGGAGTTCCTCCATCTTCGCCATGTCGGCCTCGGGATTGGTTTCCGCGACGCTGGCCAGCATGTCCCTGCGAGCCTCGGTCGTCATCGCCTCGCCCACCACATGGAGCCCGTGCGGAATGAGCGTGTACTCGAGTTCCAGAATGGCCGTCTGCAGCGCCTGGATGCTGGCATCTGCATCGGTCCATGCGGGCTCGGCCTGGCTCAAGTCGACGGCGGCAGCCTGTGCCTGAACCAGCACGGCGAGCTGGTCGCGTTCGGAAGCATCGGGCGAGAGGCCGCGCCAGCGTTCGACGGACGACTTGAGGTCGACGAGCCCCCGGTAGAGCCCGGCCTGGGCCAGCGGCGGCGTCAGGTAGCTGATCAGTGTAGCTCCGGCGCGCCGCTTGGCGATGGTTCCTTCCGACGGATTGTTGGCGGCATAGAGATAGAGGTTTGGCAGATCGCCGATCAGCCGGTCGGGCCAGCAGGCCTGCGACATGCCGGACTGCTTGCCGGGCATGAACTCCAGGGCGCCATGCGTGCCGAAATGCAGCACCGCATGGGCGCCGAAATCCTCGCGGAGGTAACGGTAGAAGGCCGAGAAGGCGTGGGTGGGCGAGAAGTTGCGCTCGAACAGCAGCCGCATCGGGTCGCCTTCGTAACCGAAGGCCGGCTGGATGCCGACAAACACATTGCCGAAGCGCTCACCCAAAACATGGATGTGGCCGCTGTCGCTTTGCTGCCGGCCGGGGGCAGGGCCCCACTGCGCCTCGATCTCCGCCAGATGGGGCTCGCGACGCACGTGATCGTCGGCCGGGATGCGGCAATGGACATTGGCGTCCGTCCCGAAGCGCTCGGCATTGCCCTTGAGAATGCGATCGCGCAGCGCATCCACAGTGGCAGGCACCTCGACCGCGTAGCCATCGCGCTTCAGGGCCTGCAAGGTATTGAAAAGCGACTCGAAGACGCCGAGGAAAGCCGCCGTGCCGGTGCTTCCGCCGTTGGGCGGGAAGTTGAACAGCACAACCGCGACCCGGCGATCGCTCTTCTCGGCCTGGCGGAGCGCAACGAGCTTGGAAACCCGCGTGGCAAGCATCGCCGCGCGCTCGGCATGGACCCTCATGCTGCGTTCGCCGCCTTCAGCACCATAGCGACCGCCAAAGACGATGGAACCGGTGGCACCGTCGATCTCCGGAATGGCGATCATCATGGTCGTCTCGATCGGATGGAGGCCGCGTTCGGAGGCTTCCCACTCTTCCAGCGTCTGGAACTCGACCGGCTGGGCTGCGACGTAAGGCACATCCAGGGCGGCCAGCACCTCTTCGGCCGCGCGCGCGTCATTGTAGGCTGGGCCGCCGACCAGCGAGAAACCGCTGAGCGAGACCAGTGCGTCGATGGCCGTGCTGCCGTTCTTAATGAAGAACTTCTCGATGGCCGGACGCTGGTCCAGGCCCGTCGCAAAGGCCGGAATGACCTTCAGCCCGCGCGACTCGAGCGCTGCAATCACGCCGTCGTAGTGCCCGGTGTCGCCCGAGAGAACGTAGGACCGCATCAACAGCAGACCGATGGTGCCCTTGCGCACCGACGGCGGAGCCGGGAGGTTGGCCGCCGTCTCGGCCATCCGGCCAGGCAGACGGGGATGATAAACGCCCACTTCCGGATATGACTTCGGGGCGTCGAAGCGAAGCTTGGCACAAAGCGCCTTGCGCGGGCCATCGGCATAGCGCGATGCGAGGAAGCGCACGAGATGGCCGATGTTCTCCTCGGAACCTGCAAGCCAGTATTGCATCGACAGGAAGTAGGCACGCACGTCCTGTGCGGTGCCGGGGATGAAGCGCAGGATCTTGGGAATGCGCTTGAGCATGGCCAGCTGCTGTGCGCCCGCCGTGGGTTTGGACGTCTCGCCGGAGGACTTGCTGCCCCGCAAGCGCTTCAGGAGGCTCACCAGGCTGCCCTGGGTGCCGTCCATCTTGAAGCGGCCAAGCTTGGTGAGGCGGATGACCTCTCCGGCTGACATGAAGGCGACCATGGCGTCGCAGTGTTCCCGCCGTGCCAGAAGAGCCGGCATCACGGCCTGGATATGCTCTTCGAGGAACAGCATGTTGACAATGATGATGTCGCCCTTGGCGATATCCTGTCGGCAGGCCTCCAGCGAGGAGGGCTGCGATGCCCAGCTCGATGCTGCATGAACCGTGAAGCTGAAGCCCGGAATCTCGCGCGCCAGTGCCGTGGCCACCCGTCCGATGGCGCCGGACAAATGATTGTCCAGCGTCACGATCACGGCATTGAGGCTCGTCCTAGCGGCTGTAATGGGCTTTTGCATCGTACAGCGTCTCAACGGTAATGATGTGAAGACCACGTTCGGTTGCGTAACGTTCGGTGTTGCGGCGCGCCTTGCCGCGCACGAAGAAGGGCACCTTCTGCAGTTCCTTCTCCGCCTCGGGCGCCCAGCCCGAGGGCTGCTTGGCTTCGATCCTGGCAGGTTCGGCCGCGGCCGGCTTGGCCTCTTGCTTGGCTCCGCCATGGCCAAGATGCGACGGCGCCGCCTTGTCGTTGAACTCGAAGTCGTCGCGGAACATGTGGATGAGATGTTCCTCAAGACCCATCATGAGCGGATGAACCCAGGTGTCGAAGATCACGTTGGCGCCTTCGAAACCCATCTGCGGCGAATAGCGGGCCGGGAAGTCCTGCACATGAACCGGAGCCGAGATCACCGCGCAGGGCACACCGAGCCGCTTGGCGATATGGCGCTCCATCTGCGTGCCAAGCACGAGCTCGGGCTGAAGTTCGGCGACCTTGGCTTCGACATCGAGATAGTCGTCGGTGATCAGCGCTTCGAGGCCCAGGGCCTTGGCGGCCTCGCGCACTGGTCTTGCGAACTCGCGGCTGTAGGTGCCCATGCCGACGACCTCGAAGCCCAGTTCCTTCCCGGCAATGCGTGCGGCTGCCAGCACATGCGTGGCGTCACCGAAGATGAAGACCCGCTTGCCGGTGAGATAGGTCGAGTCGACCGAGCGCGAGTACCAGGGCAGGCGGCTTGCATCCTCGGCAAGCAGCGGCCCTGCGTCGATGCCAGCGAGCTTTGCGACCTCGGCGATGAAGTCGCGCGTTGCCGACACGCCGATGGGGATGACGGTGGTCATCGGCTGGCTGCAGTTCTTCTCCAGCCAGCGGGCGGCAGGCTCGGCCGTTTCCGGATAGAGCACCACGTTGAAGGCAGCCTCGGGCAGGCGCGCGATATCCGAGGGACGGGCATCGAGCGGTGCCACCACATTGATCGCAATGCCCAGTTTCGTCAGAAGCCGGGAAATCTCCGTCAGGTCGTCGCGATGGCGGAACCCAAGAGCTGTCGGCCCGAGGATGTTGCAGGACCGCGGGTTGAAATCGGCGCTGCGGCTGCCGGAATGGCACAGGCCGCGCACGATCCGGTAGAAGGTCTCGGCCGCGCCCCAGTTCTCCTTCTTCTGATAGGAGGGCAGTTCAAGCGGGATGACCGGGATCGGCAGGGCAAGGGCCTTGGCCAGTCCGCCCGGGTCGTCCTGGATCAGTTCGGCCGTGCAGGATGCGCCCACGATCATCGCCTCGGGCTGGAATCGCTCGAAGGCGGACGCGCAGGATGACTTGAAGAGTTCGGCGGTGTCGCCGCCCAGATCGCGCGCCTGGAAGGTGGTGTAAGTGACCGGCGGGCGGGCATTGCGGCGCTCGATCATGGTGAAGAGGAGATCGGCATAGGTGTCGCCCTGGGGCGCATGGAGGACATAGTGCATGCCCTTCATGGCCGTCGCGATCCGCATGGCGCCGACATGGGGCGGTCCTTCATAGGTCCAGAGGGTCAGCTGCATGGCTCAGACCTCCAGCCGGGTGCGGCGATCCAGTGGCCTGGCGAAGAGGCGGGCAAGGTCGCCGGCCTGGTCGTAGCCCTGGATCGGGGTGAAGACGAGTTCGATGGACCACTTGGTGGCAAAACCTTCCGCCTCCAGCGGATTGGCAAGCCCGAGGCCGCAGACCACGAGGTCTGGCTTTTCGGCCCGGCAGCGATCGAGCTGCAGTTCGACGTCCTGGCCCTCGCTCAGCATTGTGCCCTGCGGCATCAACTCAAGTTCGGGCGTCAGATGCTGGCGGTGCAAATAGGGCGTTCCCACTTCGGTCAGTTCCATGCCCAGTTCGCGCGAGACGAAGCGCGCCAGCGGAATCTCGAGCTGCGAATCGGGAAAGAAGAAGATGCGCTTGCCCGCGAGGGCTTCGCGATGCGGCGCCGTCGCCATGGCTGCGCGCATGCGGCCGGCATCGGTAGCGGAACGAAACGTCGAGTCGCTGACCCCGAATGCGTCTGCAGCCGCCTTGAACCAGGCTGTTGTTCCTTCGGCCCCGAGCGGGAAGGGCGCGGCGATGTGGGTGGCTCTGCGTTCTTCGAGGGCGCGCGCCGTCTCGGTGAGGAAGGGTTGGGCCAGCAGGAAACGGGTTCCCGGCCCGATGGCCGGCATGCCGGAACTCCGCCGAGCCGGAAGGAAGGCCACGTCGTCCAGCCCCAGATCGCGGAAGATCCGGGTGAACTGGTCTTCGACCACATCGGAAAGCGCCCCCGCTACAACGAGCGAGGGCGCCGTGCCGCTGGCTGGCAGGGGGGGGTCGGGTACCAGAGCGGCGAGACAGGCATCTTCGCCTTGCGTGAAGGTGGTCTCGATACCGCTGCCTGAGTAGTTCAAGACGCGCACGCGAGGTGAATGAAGCTTGGAAAGGCGCTCGGAAGCGCGCTTGAGATCGAGCTTGATCACTTCCGAAGGGCAGGAGCCGACGAGGAAGAGCAGCTTGATGTCAGGCCGGCGCTCGAGAAGGCGGTTGACCACGCCATCGAGCTCGACATCGATGTCGGCAAGGCCTGCGAGGTCGCGCTCGTCGATGATCGCTGTCGCAAAGCGCGGTTCGGCGAAGATCATCACGCCGGCCGCCGACTGAATCAAATGCGCGCAGGTGCGCGAGCCGACCACCAGGAAGAAGGCGTCTTGAATTTTCCGGTGTAGCCAGACGATGCCGGTGAGGCCGCAGAAGACTTCGCGCTGGCCGCGCTGCTTGAGAACGGGTTGACCGGAGCATCCGGGCAGGGCCTGGCCCTGGTCGGCAGCGCGGAACGGCACATTCATGATGCTGCCTCCATTCCGCCAAATCCCTTGCTGTCTTGCGAAAGCCTGGCGGCCCGCAGCTTGAGCAGGAATTGCGCTGCATTGATTACATATGTCGCATAGGCAGCCAGCGCGAGAATCAGGAGATCCCTGCTGTCGAGCCAGCCGGTGAAGAGGCAGACCAGATACGCGGTGTGCAGGGCAATGACGCCGAAGCTGACCACGTCTTCCCAGAAGAAGGCTGGCGCGAAGAGATACTTGCCGAAGACGGCCTTTTCCCAGATCGAACCGGTGATCATGATGGTGTAGAGCAGCAGCGTCTTCACGACGACCGATACATTCGCGGCGAAGAGGCCGTCTCCGGTCATCAGTGTACGGATGACGAGGGCAAGGCTCACAATGAAGACGAGAAACTGCAGCGGTGCGAGTATGCCTTGGACGACTGTCCATGGCGAGGCATCACGGCGCTGCCGCTCGGCTGCGGTGTAGAGGCCGGTGCGCCTGTTCTGCGGTTGGGCCGGCACGTTCATCGTCATTCTCCGGGGACAATCGACGGGTCGCGCTGGACCCCCGACCTTCAACCCCACCGGAAAGGCTACGCTTGACCCAAAAAAGTGTCAAGTCTTGTTGACGTCTTAAATCTGGTACAGTGTGCGCAAGTCACGTATTGCGCTCAAAGGCACTGTTCAGAAGGATCAACTTCATGTATTCTGAGTGTCAACAAACGTGGACACCGGGCAATTTCAGCCATGGAAACTCGGAGTTTTCTGGAACTATATCAGGCTTTTATCCTAGAGGTGCGGGCCAGTACCCAAGCTTGATGCTGAGGAAAGGGGCTTCAGGTGTCTAACTCCTACCGCGTGCTTGACCCCGGCGACTCATGTGAGGACATGGCTGCAACGCTCGGTCTTCTGGTGCGTGATCCGAACTCGCCCCAACCCGCTGCCGGCCAGCCGGTGCCCCTGCAAGATCTGGCAGCGACGATCGAGAGTTCGATCATTCCGCGCCTTCTGGTGAGCCATGGCGTTTTTCGCGCCGCAGATGTGGCCGCGACGGGAACGCCGGTCGCCATTGGCAGCGAGATGATCATCGCTTTCGCCGAAGAACTGATTGCGCTGGACAGCACGAGAGGCTTCGAATTCGTCCAGTCGCTGTTGTCCCGCGGCGTTGCGATGGAGCGCATTCTTCTTGAGTTGATGGCGCCTGCCGCGCGCATTCTGGGTGAACTCTGGTCGGCGGACCACTGCAGCTTCATGGATGTGACGCTGGGGGTGTCACGGATTCAGCAGATTCTGCGTGTCATTCAAGGGAAGGCGGAAGGGCAGGCGGGTGATGACGTCAAGGGCCGCGTCCTCCTGGTGCCGTCTCCCGGCGAGCAGCATACGTTTGGACTGCGCGTCGTCGAGGAATTCTTCCTGCGTGATGGTTGGGAGGTGCGAAGCCACCTCACCGCCCGTCATGAAGATGTGATCGCTTTCGTTTCGGAGGAAGATTTTGACATCGTGGGGTTTTCGTTGAGCGCGGAGCGCTTGATGGAGCCCCTCGTGTCCCTTATCTCAGAGATCAGGCGCAAGTCCGTGAATCGTCAAATCCGGGTGATGGTCGGCGGTGTATTGTTCGTCGGACGCCCGGACCTCGTGAAGCAAAGCGGCACTGATGTCTACGTTCTCGATGCCCGCGAAGCTGTTTTGCAGGCCAATGAGTGGTGCAGGTCCGCGAAGGTCAACTGACGTCGCGAACCCTTGGAAAGTGGATACAATGGAAGCATCGCGTAGAGGCGATCCAGCGGCGTCCGGCAAAAGCACGAGTCTTGAAAGGCTCATGGCTGGCTTCGACGCGTCGAATGCGGCCATGATCCTGTCGGCGGCGGCCGACATCACGTTTGTCGTCAATGCCGATGGCATCGTCAGCGACCGGGTGATGACGTCGCCGGAAATGCCGGAAGAGCTTTTCATCGGCTGGCCGGGCAAGGCACTCGTCGACCTTGTGACGCTGGAGAGCCGTCCGAAGATCGAGCAGATGCTGCGCGACGTCGCGATCGGTGCGCCAGGCCGTTGGCGCCAGGTGAATCATCCGACCGGATCGAACGAAGATCTTCCGATCCGTTACTTCGCAATGCGCAGCGGCACGGCAGGCCATGCCGTTCTGGTCGGTCGTGACATGCGCCATCTCGCGGCCATGCAGCAGCGACTCCTGGCAGCTGAGCAGTCGATCGAGCAGGAGTACGCGCGTCTGCGCCATGCCGAGACCCGCTATCGCCTGCTGATGCAGGTTGCGTCTGAAGCGATCCTCGTCGTCGAAGCGCGCACCGGTCGCATCGTTGAAGCGAATCCGGCGGCAGCTTCGCTGCTCAGCAAGCCGGTGAAGCGCCTTCAGGGTGCGGTGTTCCAGGACATTTTCGACGGTACGGATGCCGAGCGGATCGAAGGCCTGTTGATGAGTCTGCGCTCAACGGGGCGTGCCGACGATGTCGCGCTAACATTGCAGGGTCTGCCGCAGCAGGCCGTGGCGAGTTCGAGCGTGTTCCGCCAGGAGAATGCCAGTTACTTCCTGATCCGGTTGCAGCCTCTTGCCACCGGTGCCGGCGGGATCGTTGTGCCGAAGGCGCAATCGGCGGTTCTCAAGATCATCCAGGATCTGCCGGATGCCTTTGTGGTCACAGATGCGGATCGCCGGGTGCTCATCGCCAATTCGGCCTTTCTTGACAGCGCGCAGCTGGGCAGCGAGGAGCAGGCGCGCGGCGAGCCGCTTGACCGCTGGCTCGGGCGCGCGGGCGTTGACACCAATCTCCTGTTCAACAGCCTGGCCGAGAAGGGGTCTATCCGCCAGTTCCAGACCGTCGTGCGCGGTCAGTTCGGCACGTCGGAGGATGTCGAAGTGTCCGGCGTCGCCGCGCTCGATGCGCAGCCGCCCTGCTATGGCTTCAGCATTCGTCGTGTCGGCCGGCGGCCGGTGGAGACCGACGGTGGCCGCCGCAGCATGCTGCGTTCCGTCGATGAAATGACCAAGCTCGTCGGCAAGGTGCCGCTGCGTGATCTGGTGCGCGAAACCACCGACATCATCGAGCGCCTCTGTATCGAGGCGGCGCTTCAGATCAATGATAACAACCGCGCAGGCGCCGCGGATATGCTGGGACTGAGCCGTCAGAGTCTCTATGTAAAGCTGCACCGCTACGGCATTGAAGACAAGTCTTCCGGCAACGAGAATTGACAAGTCAAACTGTCATGTTTGATTGACAATCATTTGGGCCGCAGATAGTCTTGCGGCATGGAGAACTCGGTTTCAACCCGCTCCGGCCCGGCCCTTCCGACTGCTTCCGCAGTGGTCGAACTTCTGAAGCCCATCACGTGGTTTGCCCCGATGTGGGCCTTCGGATGCGGCATCGTTTCGTCCGGCGCTCCCATCCTTTCGCAATGGCACTTGCTCCTGTTCGGCGTGGCGCTGTCGGGTCCTCTGGTCTGCGGGACCAGCCAGGCGGTGAACGACTGGTTCGACCGCCATGTCGATGCCATCAACGAGCCCGGTCGGCCTATTCCTTCCGGCCGCGTTCCGGGCCGGTGGGGGCTTTACATCGCCATTGTCTGGTCGATCCTGTCCGCATTGGTGGCTGCCCTGATCGGACCGGTCGTGCTGGCCGCCGCAATCTTTGGACTGGCCATGGCATGGGCCTATAGCGCGCCGCCGTTGCGGCTGAAGCGCAACGGATGGTGGGGAAACAGCGCTGTCGGCCTCTGCTACGAAGGCCTCCCATGGTTCACCGGTGCAGCGGCCATGGTTGGCGGCGTGCCTGACTCGCGCATCATCCTGATCGCTCTGCTCTACAGTATCGGCGCGCATGGGATCATGACGCTCAATGACTTCAAGTCGGTCGAAGGCGACCGGCAGATGGGCCTGAAGTCACTCCCGGTGCAGCTCGGGGTCTCTGGCGCGGCGCGTCTCGCCTGTGCCGTCATGGCCATCCCCCAGCTGGTGGTGATTGGCCTGTTGTGGCAATGGGATCAGCCGCATCATGCGCTTGCCGTCGCCGGACTGCTGGTTGCGCAGTTCGCCCTCATGAACCGGCTCCTGTCCGACCCGAAGGGGCAGGCCTCCTGGTACAACGCGACGGGTACGACGCTCTATGTGCTCGGCATGTTGGTGAGCGCCTTTGCATTGCGAGGACTTGCAGCGGTGGCGTCATGACGGGCGCAGGTCTTGGATGGTTCGGGATCGTCAGGCTGGGCCTGGTGCAGACGGCGCTGGGTGCCATCGTGGTGCTGACGACGTCCACCATCAATCGCGTGATGATAGTCGAACTGGCTCTGCCCGCGATGATCCCCGGCCTGCTTGTCACATGGCATTATGCATTGCAGGTTCTGAGGCCGCGCTGGGGCCATGGGTCGGATGGCGGCGGCCGGCGGACCCGCTGGATCATTGCCGGCATGGCGGCCCTCGCGCTTGGTGGCGTAGGTGCTGCGCTCTCGGTCGTGGTGATGGCCTACAGCACAGCCCTCGGCATGCTGATCGCGGCAATCGCCTTCACGTTCATCGGCGGCGGTGTTGGTGCAGCCGGCACATCCCTGCTTGTTCTCCTGGCCAAGAGCGTCCGGGAGGCCCGCAGGACCGCGGCCGCCACAATCGTGTGGATCATGATGATCATGGGATTCATCGTGACGGCGGGTACGGCCGGCCACTTCCTCGATCCCTTTTCGCCCACCCGCTTGCTGGTGATCGCCACGGTCATCTGCGGCGTTGCCTTCCTGCTCACGCTCATTGCGGTGTGGGGCGTGGAAACCTCTGCGGGCGTCGAAACCGCGTCAAAGCCCGAAGCGGCCAAGGTCCCCTTCATGCAGGCGCTGTCACAGGTCTGGGACGATGCCACGGCCCGGCGCTTCGCTGCCTTCATTTTCGTGTCCATGCTGGCCTATAGCGCGCAGGACCTCATCCTCGAGCCATTTGCGGGCCTGGTCTTCGGCTTCACGCCGGGTCAGTCGACCTCACTGTCCGGGCTCCAGAACGCAGGCGTGCTGCTCGGCATGATCCTTGTTGGTGCCGCTGCCACCATGTGGAGCCGCAACAAGGCAATGAGCCTCCGCAACTGGACGGTTGCAGGATGCGCGGGATCTGCGCTCGCGCTTGCCGGTTTGGTGGCAGCTGCACAGGTTGGGCCAGGCTGGCCGCTGAAGCCGTCCGTCTTTGCGCTCGGCTTCTGCAATGGAGTCTTCGCAGTGGCTGCCATCGGCTCGATGTTCAATCTCGCCACCAGCGGCACGACCTCGCGTGAGGGCCTGCGCATGGGGCTGTTCGGCGCATCGCAGGCCATCGCCTTCGGGCTTGGCGGATTCGCTGGCACGGTCATGGTCGATGTGACCCGCATGATCTATGGCTCGCCAGTCGCGGCCTATGCCTTCGTCTTTGCCATCGAGGCACTTCTCTTCATCGCAGCGGCGATCATGGCCGCGAACATCGGAAGGCAGGAAGGCACAGGACATGCGGTGAATCCGCTGATCCTTGCCGCACGCCATCAGTCTGGAGGAAATTGACATGCGGGAAACCGTCACCTTCGATATCGCCGTGATCGGCGGCGGGCCATCGGGCGCCACGGCTGCGCATGATGCGGCCTGTCTGGGCCTCCGGGTGCTGCTGCTCGACAAGGCCGGGCGGATCAAGCCCTGTGGCGGTGCAATTCCCCCGCGACTCATTCAGGACTTCGAGATTCCCGATCATCTGATCGTGGCCAAGGTCAGCAGTGCCCGGATCATTTCCCCGACCGACCGCAAGGTCGACATGCCGATCGACGGCAGCTACGTCGGCATGGTCGACCGCGATGTCTTCGACGAATGGCTGCGCGACCGTGCTGCAAGGGCGGGTGCGGAACGTCGGACCGGCACCTACGAGAGTCTCGATCGCGACGGCTACGGCATGCCCATCGTCACCTACAAGGACAAGCAGGGCCGGCAGGAGTCGGTCAGGGCACGCATCGTGATCGGTGCGGACGGTGCCCTGTCGAAGGTCGCCCGCGATACCGTGCGCGGGGCCGAGCGCATGCCCTATGTCTTCGCCTACCACGAAATCATCCGGTCGCCGTCCCCGGCCGATGCTGAGTTCGGGCCGGAGCGCTGCGATGTCTATTATCAGGGCAAGCTGTCGCCAGATTTCTATGCCTGGGTGTTCCCGCATGGAAAGACGACCAGCATCGGCACCGGCAGCGCCAACAAAGGGTTTTCGCTTCGTGATTCGGTCGGAGAACTGCGGCAGGCGACCGGGATGGCCAGCAGCGAGACGATCCGCAGGGAGGGCGCTCCCATTCCGCTCAAGCCGCTGAAGCGCTGGGACAATGGCCGCGATGTGGTGCTGGCAGGAGATGCGGCCGGTGTCGTTGCGCCGGCATCGGGAGAGGGCATCTATTATGCGATGCTCGGAGGACGTCTCGCCGCCGAAGCGGCGGCGGCGTGTCTGCAGACGGGCGATGCGCGTCAGCTTGCGACGGCCCGCAAGCGCTTCATGAAGGATCACGGCAAGGTGTTCTGGGTTCTCGGCATGATGCAGCACTTCTGGTATCGCAACGACAAGCGGCGCGAGCGTTTCGTGAGCATGTGCCGCGACAAGGATGTGCAGCGCCTGACATGGGCGGCCTATACGAAGAAGGAACTGGTGCGTTCCAGCCCGATGGCCCACATGCGGATCTTCGTCAAGGACATGGCGCATCTCCTGGGCATCGTGCCGCCGTGAGTTTCATGTCGCCTTTCCTGACGGCCTTGGCCGTCTCGGCAGGCGTTGCGATTGTGGTTGCCGTGGCCGGGGGGCTCCTGACCGAACTCAGTCCCTGGTATGATCGCCTGAAGAAACCTTCATGGAAGCCGCCCGACTGGGCTTTCGGACCGATCTGGACAATCATCCTGGTTCTGGCGGCAGTCTCGGCGGCCCTGGCCTGGGACGCCGCACCGGATACCGCCATGCGCGGATGGATCCTGTTTGTCCTGATCGTCAACAGCATTCTCAACATTGCCTGGAGCGGCATCTTCTTCAAGATGAAGCGCCCCGACTGGGCTCTGATAGAAGTCCTGCTGCTGTGGCTATCGATCGTCGCGCTGATCGTCGTGCTGGGGCAGGCATCGCGTTTGGCGGGCCTGCTCATGGTGCCTTATCTCGCGTGGGTCTCGACGGCCGCTTTCCTGAACTACCGGATCGTCCAGCTGAACCGGCCTTTCGGCTGACGGTCATGGAAGAGCTGATCCGCAGTGGTCGAATCGCTCATGTGATCATTGCGATCCTGCTGATCGAGCTTGTTGTGGTGTCTGTTTACCTCTTGCGCCGCGGACGAACACGCGAGGTCTTGAGTGCAGGTGCTTCGATCATCGCCGGTGGGGCGCTCGTCATGGCGCTCGGCCTCGCTCTCGCGGGCGTTGGCTGGAAGGGGATTGGTGTCTGTCTCCTCATCAGCTTGGTTGCGCATCTTGCGGAGTTGGTCATAAGATTGTCGCGCCAGGATGCGGGAAGCAACCGTTCCGGCATCGGACCAAAGCTCCAAGACAGAAACCGGGAAACATCCACATGAAGACGACTGCAGCCGCGGCGCTCGCCGCACTCCTTGCCTTTGCCGCACCTGCTCTTGCCGACGGTGATCCCGTGAAGGGCAAGGCGGTGTTCAACAAATGCAAGGCCTGCCACGAAAACGAGAAGGGCGTGAACAAGGTTGGTCCCACGCTCAAGGGTGTCGTCGGGCGCAAAGCCGCCTCGGTCCCCGACTACAAGTATTCGGAAGCCATGCTTGCCAAGGGCGCGGAAGGCGTCGTGTGGGACGAGGCGACCCTTACTGCCTATCTGCCCGATCCAAAGGCCTTCGTTCCAAAGACCAAGATGGCCTTTGCCGGGCTGAAGAAGCCGGAGGAGATCGTCGACATCATCGCCTTCTTGAAGGCCAACCCCTGATGCGAGGCCGATGAGCGAGATCGAGAGGCGCAAGCGCGACCACATCGGCATCGTGTTGTCCGGCAAGGCACGGCACAGCCGTGCTGCGGGTTTTGACGAGATCGCATTCCTGCACAATGCGCTGCCGGATTGCGACTACGCGGAGATTGATCTCTCCACCGCGTTTCTGGGGCGACAGCTTCGGTTGCCCTATCTGGCGTCTTCGATGACGGGTGGGCCGGAGGTGTCCGAGGGCATCAACCGCGCCATTGCCGAGGCCGCGCAGGAGATGGGCTTTGCCCTGGGCGTGGGATCGCAGCGCATTGCCCTGACCACAGGCGAGAGTTACGGCCTCGACCAGACGCTTCGGAAACTGGCGCCCGACGTGCCGATCTATGCGAACCTGGGTGCGGTGCAACTCGTGCATGGCATGGGCCGGGACCAGGCCATGCGCGCGGTCGAGCAGATTGGCGCCGATGCCCTCATCCTTCATCTCAATCCGCTGCAGGAGGCCTTGCAGGAGGGGGGCGACCGCAACTGGCGCGGCGTTGGGGCCGCCATTGCGCAACTGGCGCGGAACTTCCCCTTGCCGATCATCGTGAAGGAGGTCGGCAGCGGAATATCGGCAGAGGTCGCGCAGCGGCTGGCCGATTGTGGCGTTGCGGCTGTAGATGTCGCCGGGGCCGGCGGTACGAGCTGGGCTGCCGTCGAAGGACGAAGAGCAGGGGATGCCGCAGGCCAGGAACTGGGCGAGGTCTTCCGCGACTGGGGCATACCGACTACGGATTGCCTCATCGAGATCCATCGGGTTTTGCCCAGCCTGCCGCTCGTTGCCTCGGGCGGCATTCGCAGCGGGCTGGATGGCGCCAAGGCCATTCGCTTAGGGGCCACGCTGGTCGGCCAGGCGGGAGCGCTTCTCCCGGCAGCCATGCGCGGCACCGAGGCGGTGATCATGCATGTGACGGAATGGGCCACAGCGCTCCGCATCGCCTGCTTTGCAACAGGCTCGCGCAATCTTGGCGAACTCCGGTCGGCCGCGCTGATCTAGGCCGGTCTTGCCTACCAGGATGCCTTGGGCTTCGTCAGCAAGGGAAGTCCAAGCATGGACGACAAGGGCGCGGGATTGCCGCTCAGGAAGGGTAGACCCCAGCGCGAGTCGCCCGGGCTGTCGGAGCGGGACAGCAGCGGCATGCCGATCACGCCCGACGCGTAACAGGAATCGCTGGCTAGGGGCGCGATGTTCCAGAACTTTGACAAGGGCGCCGGGTCGTCAAGCAGCACGGGCATCATCAGGGCGGAGGACATGGGGGTCGCCTCGTCCCAGAGCGGCAGATGCTCGGCTTCCGGCATGCCGGAATCAACGGGATCGAAGGACTCGAGAATGGACAGGGCCTTGCGGCCGCGCCCAAAGGGCGCGTGAACCGTCACAAGTGACTTCCCCTTGGCAACGCCTTCAGCATAGATCAGCGCGTCAGGCATATGCACATTGCCGCGTGCGATCTGCAGGGCAATGTCCTGCACCGAAGCCCGCGTGGCCTTCTTTGCCGCCGGTCCATGCACCACATGGATCTCGTCGAAACCTTCTTCCTGGAGTTCCGCGGCTGCGCTGTCGGCGGAGTCCTGGCTACCGAACATCCGGCTGATCTCGTGGCTCATTTCATCTCCCGTCGGGCCCAAGGCCCAGTTGTATTGAACTCTCTATCCCGCTTCCGCATTGCTGCGGAGATCGGGCCGTCGCACAAGCTGAAACATAACAACGATGGCGGTCAAGAGAAGGATCACCTCGATCACGTAGACCGACACATAAGGCGTGAGCGCCGTGCCCGCTCCAGCCGGGCCTGCCGCCAGGAGCACATCGCGTACGATGCCGCCAAGGGCCACGCCCAGCCCTGCGGCGGTCGCC
>JBGSNJ010000028.1:0-1789 GCA_041739715.1 Aestuariivirga sp. | reverse complement strand
GGCTCGACTCGCGTGAAGCTGCGCGTTCCGGCATAGAAGTCCGGCTCGATCAGCGTGGTGGGCCCGCCTTCGGGCGCTGCATGGTGGCGGTTGATCTGCGGTCCCACCCTCACCTTGCGGCCGGCGGCCAGATCGTCGATCAGCTGTTCCAGCGTGGCGGGAGTCAGATCCTCGTAGGTGTCCTTGAAGACCTGCACCATCGGCGCATTCACGCAGGCGCCGAGGCATTCGACCACCTCCCACGAGAAATTGCCGTCGGCGGAGAGATGATGCGGGTCGTGGTGAATGCGGTTCTGGCAGACCTTCTTCAGGTCCTCGGCGCCGCGCAGCATGCAGGGCGTGGTGCCGCAGACCTGGACATGGGCGATCTTCCCAACCGGCTGCAGCTGGAACATGGTGTAGAAGGTCGCCACTTCCAGCACACGGATGTAGGACATGCCCAGCATGTCGGCGATGTATTCGAGAACCGGCTTCGACACCCAGTTGTCGTTCTGCTCCTGCGCGCGCCAGAGCAGCGGGATCACGGCCGAGGCCTGCTTGCCCGGCGGATAATGAGAAATTGTCGTCTTGGCCCAGGCCAGGTTCTCCGCATTGAAGGCGAAGGCGGCCTCGGGCTGTTCGGAATAGAGTCGGCGCACGCTCACCGGTCAACCTCACCAAACACGATATCGAGAGAGCCCAGCACGGCCGAGACGTCCGCCAGCATGTGGCCGCGGCAGATGTGGTCCATGGCCTGGAGATGAGCGAAGCCCGGCGCGCGGATCTTGCAGCGGTAGGGCTTGTTGCTGCCGTCGCTCACCAGATAGACCCCGAACTCGCCCTTGGGTGCTTCGACGCAGGCATAGACCTCGCCTTCCGGCACCTTGTAGCCTTCCGTGTAGAGCTTGAAGTGATGGATGAGCGCCTCCATCGAGCGCTTCATCTCGCCGCGCTTGGGGGGCACCACCTTGCCGTCGGCCGATGACACCGGACCGGTCTTCTCCTTGCCGGAGAGAAGCTCCACGCATTGCTGCATGATCTTAACGCTCTCGCGCATCTCCTGCATGCGGATCAGGTAGCGGTCGTAGCAGTCGCCGTTCTTGCCGATGGGGATGTCGAAGTCGAGTTCGGAGTAGCACTCGTAGGGCTGGGCCTTGCGCAGGTCCCAGGCAGCACCCGAGCCGCGCACCATCACGCCCGAGAAGCCCCACTCGAAGCACTCCTTCAGCGAGACCACGCCGATGTCGACATTGCGCTGCTTGAAGATGCGGTTCTCGGTCAGCAGCCCTTCGATGTCGTCGAGTACCTTTTTGTGCTGCGCGCAGAAATGGCCGATGTCGTCGACCAGCTGCTGCGGGATGTCCTGGTGCACGCCGCCGGGACGCACATAGGCCGCATGCATGCGCGAGCCCGAGGCGCGCTCGTAGAAGACCATCAGCTTCTCGCGCTCCTCGAAACCCCAGAGCGGCGGGGTGAGCGCGCCCACGTCCATGGCCTGGGTGGTCACGTTGAGGAGATGCGACAAGAGGCGGCCGATCTCGGAATAGAGCACGCGGATGAGCTGCCCGCGCTTCGGCACGCTGATGCCCAGCAGCCGCTCGACGGCCAGCGCATAGGCATGTTCCTGGTTCATCGGCGCCACATAGTCGAGGCGGTCGAAATAAGGCACGGCCTGCAGGTAGGTCTTGTACTCGATCAGTTTCTCGGTGCCGCGATGCAGCAGGCCGATATGCGGATCGACACGGGTGCAGACCTCGCCGTCAAGCTCCAGCACAAGGCGCAGCACGCCATGCGCGGCCGGATGCTGCGG
>JBGSNJ010000511.1:0-16363 GCA_041739715.1 Aestuariivirga sp. | reverse complement strand
GCGGTCCAGTCCCGCCTTGAATTGCGGCCACTCCGGCGCCGCGATCACGGTCACGGGAATGCTGCGGCCGGCCGCACCGGCGGCCAGGAGGAGGGCTTTGGGGTCCTGCATGAATCGCTCCAGCTGATTGTTCCCTTTCTTAACGTTGATTGACGATCATGGTTAAGCGTTTATTGACCAGTTGCCGCCCATGATCCGGATTCGAGACGTGTATTCGGAGCAGAGTCGATGCAATCCAAAGCTTCCCGGCCAAACATCAGTCGGCCGGCGGCAATTCTGGTGATGGTGGCCGCGGCGGCGCTGGCGGGGTGCCAGCAGAAGTCGGCCGGCCTTGGCAGCATCGATTCGATGACCACCGCATCGACGGTGCCGGCCAACTATGAACAGACCACCGAACTGGCCAAGAAATGGCAGTCGGACACGAAGAACCTGAAGAAGGGCATGGCCTATGCCAATGCCCTGGACAGCATCGGGCAGACCCAGAAGCAGCTGGAGGTCCTGTCAGTCCTGTACAAGTCCCATCCCGACAATCCCCAGGTCGCGGCCCTCTACGGCAAGAAACTGCTGGCCTCGGGCAGGTCCAACGAGGCCGTCGTGGTGCTCGAGACCGCGACCATGTTAAACAACAAGGACTGGCGGAGCTACTCCGCCCTCGGCTCGGCCTATGACCAGCAGGGCATCTACGACAAGGCGCGCACCGCCTACCAGCAGGCCCTCACCATCGAGCCCGACAATCTGACCGTTCTCAACAATCTGGGCATGTCCTACGCGCTCCAGGGCGACCTCAAGGAGGCGGAAAAGACCTTGCGCATGGCCGACGCCCTGCCGAAAGCGGCCAGCGAGCCGCGCATCCGGCAGAATCTTGCGCTCGTGGTCGGCCTGCAGGGCCGCTTCGAGGAGGCCAGCGCCATCGCCAGCAAGGATCTTCCGCCGCAGCAGGTCGAGGCCAACATGGCCTATCTCAAGACGATGCTGTCGCAGCCCAACACGTGGCAGCAGCTTCAGGAAGGCTGACCGCGGGCCATTTGATCGGCGTCAAGTCGCAGCACCCGCGCCGCGCATAGATTGCATCTGTCACCCACGGAGACGGATACATGAACCACCGCCACCGCAAGATCCTGCACAGCCTCTTCAGCCATCCCCTGCCCAGCAACATTCATCTGCATGACGTCGAGACCGTCTTTCGCGAACTGGGGGCGGAGCTGGGCCACACCGGACATGGCCGGCTCAGCGTGTCCCTGAAGGGGCAGTCGGCCAGCCTCCATGGCTCGGGCCATGGACTGTCGAAAGACGAAGTGAGCCACGTTCGCAAGTTCATCGAAAGCTGCGGCATCGAGCCTTCCCGCGACTTTCCCATCTGACATCACGCATTCGCAGAAGCGGGACGGGCGCGGAAACCGGTTCCGCGCCTGTCTCATGTCTTGCCGTGGACCGCGGCGTCAGTTGATGTTCATCACACGGATGATCGAGGGCCCGAGGATGATCACGAAAATGACAGGCAGGAAGAACAGGATCATCGGGACCGTCAGCTTCGGCGGCAAGGCGGCAGCCTTCTTCTCGGCGTCCGACATGCGCATGTCGCGGTTTTCCTGGGCCAGGACACGCAGGGCCGTGCCAAGCGGCGTGCCGTAGCGTTCCGACTGGATCAGCGAGGTCACGACCGACTTGACGGTCGCCAGGCCGGTCCGCTTGCCGAGATTTTCATAGGCCTTGCGGCGATCCTGCAGATAGGAGAGCTCGGCAACCGTGAGCGTCAACTCTTCGGCCAGCGGTACCGACGCCGAGCCGATCTCGCGCGCCACGCGCTGGAAGCCCATTTCGATCGACATGCCCGACTCGACGCAGATCAGCATCAGGTCGAGCGCATCCGACCAGGCGCGCTTGATCGAATCCTGGCGGCGCTTCACCAGGTTCTTGAGGAAGATCGACGGCAGGTAGTAGCCGAAGATGATGCCGACGCCGGCCGCGGCGAAGCGCATCGGCGGGGCGACCTTGTCGGCATAGAGCGTGGAGGAATAGATGAAGACGAGGAGGCCAAGCACCAGCGGAACGGCGAAGCGCGCGGCGAGATAGGTCACCAGGTGGCGTTCGCTGCGCAGACCCGCCTGGCGCAGCAGGTTCCGCGAGGACTCGGCCTCGAAGATCTTGCGGAGGTTGAGCCCCTCCACCAGCTGCGTGGCGATATTCTTGTTGACCCTGTCGCGAAGCTTTGCGCTCTCGCCGGTCACGAGCTGGGCGCGTTGCGCCGCGCGCAGCCTGTCGCGTTCCTGGCCCACCGACTTCATGCGCGCCTTGAGGCGGTCGGTTTCGAGGAAGGGCGCCGTCACGGTCAGGACGGTCGCGAACGCCGCCATGCCCACCAGGATGGTGATCATGGTCTCGATCTGAAAGAGGCTGGACAGGAAATTCAACATGTGCGTTACAGCCCGCCTAGATTTCGAAGTTGATCATCTGGCGCATCACCAGGATTCCGGTGAGCATCCAGAGCCCGCACCCCACAAGCATGACATTGCCGATATCCGTGGTGAACATCGGCAGCAGATAGGTCGGATTGAGAATGGTCAGCGCGCCCATGATGACGAAGGGCAAGGAGCCGATGATGGCAGCCGATGACTTGGCTTCCTGGCTGACGGCGCGGATCTTGGCCTTGAGCTTCTTGCGGTCACGCAACACCTTCGACAGGTTGTTGAGCGCTTCCGAGAGGTTGCCGCCGGTCTTGGCCTGAATCGACATGACGATGCCGAGGAAGTTCACCTCGGACATGGGCATGCGGTCGTACATGCGCTCGATGCCCTGGTCGATGGTAATGCCGACGCGCTGGCCTTCCACCACTTCGAGGAATTCGGGTCCGACCGGGGGACCCGACTCGGAGGCAATGATCTTCATGGCATCCGACACCGGAAGGCCGGCCTTGAGTCCGCGCACCATGACGTCGATGGCATCGGCGAAGTCGTTGAGGAAGACGGCCTGGCGCCGATTTCGGACCAGGCCAAGCAGCCAGCGCGGCAGGCCGAAGGTACCGGCCAGCGCGGCAGCGACCGAGACATACCATGGGGCGCCGGCAAAGAAGGCGCCGGCCGAGATGACGACACCGAGCAGAACGGAGAAAATCCAGAAGAGCTCGATACTGATGTCCAGGCCCGACTGCATGATCAGCATACGGAGCGACAGGCGCTTGTTGCGCTGCTTGGCGCGTTCCTCGATCTGCTTTAAGCTTTCCTGTACCTGCTTGCGCCGGCTGTCCTTCTGGCTATCCATGAATTTCGAGAAGGTGCCGCCCTTCTGCGCGCCGCCCTTCCTCGATTCCGCAATGGCCTTTACGCGCTGGCTGGCACTGCGGTCCGAGAGCATCGGGTAGAACAGGGCAAGGGCCACGCCGCCGACGGCAATGACGACCATCGCGATGAAGGCAAGCTGGGCCAGATCATCTCCGAAATACATGAGCCTTCAGGCCTCCCTCGGTCACTACTCGCCTTCGTTGCGCTGCTCGGCCTTTTCGAGAGCTTCTGCCAGGCGGCGTTCTTCATTGTAGTAGCGCGCACGATCCCAGAAGTGCGGGCGCGCGATGCCGGTCGACCGGTGCCGGCCGATGATCTTGCCATTCGCATCCTCGCCGACGATCTCGTAGACGAAGAGGTCCTGGGTGATGATGACATCGCCTTCCATGCCGACCACTTCGGTGATGTGGGTGATGCGGCGCGAACCGTCGCGCAAGCGCGCGGCCTGAACGATGACATCGATCGATCCGCAGATCATTTCCTTGATGGTCTTGGACGGCAGCGAGAAGCCGCCCATGGTGATCATCGACTCGAGACGCGAAATGGCCTCGCGCGGACTGTTGGCATGGAGCGTGCCCATGGAACCGTCATGGCCGGTATTCATCGCCTGCAGAAGGTCGAAGGCTTCTGGTCCGCGGACTTCGCCGACGATGATCCGCTCGGGACGCATACGAAGGCAGTTCTTCACCAGGTCGCGCATGGTGATCTCACCCTCGCCCTCGAGGTTGGGCGGGCGGGTTTCGAGGCGCACCACATGCGGCTGCTGCAATTGAAGTTCGGCGGCGTCCTCGCAGGTGATGACGCGCTCGTCGTGGTCGATGTAGCCGGTAAGGCAGTTGAGTAGCGTGGTCTTGCCCGAACCCGTACCGCCGGAGATCAGCACGTTGCAGCGCACCCGGCCGATGATCTCGAGAATGGTGGCACCCTCGGGCGTGATGGAGCTGAAGCGCACCAGGTCCGGCAGTTTGAGCCGGTCCTTCTTGAACTTGCGGATGGTCAGCGTGGGTCCATCGATCGCCAGGGGCGGCACGATGACGTTGACGCGCGAGCCGTCCATGAGACGGGCGTCGCAGATCGGGCTGGCTTCGTCGACGCGGCGGCCAATCTGGCTGACGATGCGCTGGCAGATGTTGAGCAGCTGGGCATTGTCGCGGAAGCGCACGCCCGTCTTCTGCATCTTGCCGGCGACTTCGATGAAGGTCGTGCCAGCGCCGTTGACCATGATGTCGGCAATGTCGTCGCGAGCCAGCAGCGGCTCGAGCGGACCATATCCGAGCACGTCGTTGCAGATATCCTCGAGCAGTTCCTCCTGCTCGGCGATCGACATCACGACGTCCTTGAGCGTGATGATCTCGTTAACGATGTCGCGGATCTCGTCGCGGGCCGCGTCGCGGTCGAGCTGCCCCAGCTGCGTCAGATCGATGGCGTCGATCAGCGCGTTGAAGATCGTGCTCTTGATGTCGTAGTAATTCTCGGACTTGCGGCTCGACGTCTTGGGCTCCGCCCGTTTCGCCTCTGCTGCGGCGACGGCCCCCTGCCCGCCATCGGCGGGCGGCGCCGACTGGGTTCCGAAGCCGCTGCCGGGCAAGGGCAGGTCGGGAATTGCGGAGGGAGGCGCCGCAAGCGCCGCAGGTACGCCGCCGGGCTGGCCTGCCGGGATGTTGCCGGGTGGTTTCCGGCCGTCATCGGTACGCTTTCCGAACATTACTTCTTCCTCAGCATCGACAGTTTGGAGAAGAGCGGCGGCAGTTTCATCTTGCCTCCGGCGGCCTTTGCCGGCTTATCCGTGCCGGCAACCGACTGAATGAAGTTGGCCAGCGACTCGGCAGCCTTGGACTTCGGGGCCACTTCGAAGACCATCTGACCGTTGCTCTGCGCCGTGCCGAAGGTCTGCGCGTCGTAGGGAATGACGCAGGCCAGGTCGCAGCCGATCGCCTTGGCGAACTCCGCCGCCGGGATTTCGGGGCGCTTCGGAACGCCGACCTGGTTGAGGATCAACTTCGGCGCCGCATCGTTCGGCCGCGCCTGCTTGAGTAGGTCGATGAGGTTCTTGGTGTTGCGGAGACTGGCCAGCTCCGGCGTCGCGGTAATGATCACCTGATCGGCATGGATGAGCGTGTACTTGATCCACGGCGCCCACATGTTGGGAACGTCCACGACGATGCAGGGCACGTTTCCGCGCATGGCGCCAAGGATGGTCTCGATGGCATGGGCCTCGACGTTGAAGTCGCGGTCGACGCCGCCCGGCCCGCTGAGCAGGCTGAGCTTGTCGCCAAGCTTGGTGAGCAGCCGTTCGAGAAGGGTGGCATCGATGCGGTCCGGCTGGCCCAGCGCGTCGAGAATGCCGTTGGAGATGTCCTGGTTGAAATTCAGGCTCGAGGTGCCGAAGGCAAGGTCGAGGTCGGTGATCACCGTCTCGGTGGCGAAGCGCTTCGACATCATCCAGGCGAAGTTGTGCGCGACGGTGCTGGAGCCCACGCCGCCCTTGGCTCCGACGAAGGCGAAGACCTTCCCCAGCGGGCCCGACTTGGGATCCTGATAGAGGTTGGCGATGGTCTCGATCACCTGCATCTGATGCAGCGGCGCGACAAGATACTCGCTGACGCCCTGCCGGATCAGTTCGCGGTAGAGAATGACGTCATTGACGTGCCCGATCACGATGACCTTCGTGTCCGGCTGGCAGACCTGAGACAGCTCGTTGAGCTCGGAGAGGATGACCTCGCGCGAGCCATGCGACTCGACCAGGAGCACGTTCGGGGTTGACTGGGTCTGATAGACCTGGACGGCCGCCATCACGCCGCCCAGCTGGATGGTCGTGTGGGCCTTGGCCATTCGACGGTCTGCGACGGCCTGCTGCATCGTCGACGCCGTCTGCGCATTGTCGCAGAAGGCGTGAATGTTGATGCGCGGGATCATCGCGACGATCTCGGCTGCGGGCTGCAGCTGCTGAGTGGCCTGGTTGTTGCTGTTCATCATGATTGACGTCCTGCGGTCTGCGAATGAGGCGATGCCATTAGTTCCCGGTGACGCTGTCGAGCGTGTAGTAGTCACCGGCCGTCTTGTTGTCGAAGTAGACCTTCATCACCTGGACGCGATTGGCCGCCAGAACCGGCGACATGCCGCGCGGATTCTCCAGATCTTCGGGATTAGCGACCATGGCCGCGATGTTGTTCTGATAAGCGCAGCCGAAGTTCGGGTAGGGCTCGTTCTCGTAGTTGAACCCGACATTGGTCGACCAGTCGCCGCACTCGGTGGTGATCGCGACCTTCCGCATGAATGACAGCTGCACCGGCGCGCCGGCGCCGGCCGCGTAGGATTCGACGTGGATCATGTTGCGCGGAATGCTCTGCCCGGCGATCACCCTGGCGATCTCGTTCGCCGTGGCCCTGCCCTTTGCACTGCCGGACGGGTACTTCACCGTGATGCCGGAGAGGCCGGCCGTCTTGGCATTGTTGGCAAAGGCGATGACGCCATTGACCTGATCCGGCTTGAGCTTCCCGGTCGGCGCGGCAACCCCCATCTTCACCGCGGCCTTCTCGACCCGGATCGGATAGCGCTCCTGGACGCTGACGGGACGGTACTCGTCCATCATGATCTCGTCGTAGGACGAACACCCGGTGAGCATCAGGGCGGCGCCCAGCGTCATGAGCGCGGCCTTGCCGGCCCGAATGGTGCGATTATCTGAACTACGCATCTTCATCTCCGCTCAATTACTCAATGATGTAGCCGACGTTGCCGTGGTAGACGCCGTTGGGGTGGTTGCCGGCAGTGCCATACATTCTGTTCAGCTTGCCCCAGAAGATCTGGCCGCCGTCGGATGGGTTGGCGAGGCGATCATCGGGCGAGGCAAGCTGCTTCTCGGCCACCGGATTTACGATATAGGGCACCACGATCACGGCCAGTTCCGTCTGGCCGGAGGTGAAGTTGCGGCTGCGGAACAGCGTGCCGAGAATCGGCAGGTTCATCAGGCCCGGCGTACCGGTGATGTCCTGGACCGTCTCTTCCTTGATCAGGCCGGCCAGCATCATGGCGCCGCCGCTGGGCAGTTCGATGGTGGTTTCCGCTGCGCGCGTCTTCAATGCGCCGGTCGTCACGTCATCCAGCTCGCTGACTTCCGTCGCGATCTTGAGGCTGATGCGGCCCTCGCTCAGAACCGACGGGGTGAAGCCGAGCTTCACGCCATAGTCCTTGTAGGTCACGGTGTTCACGCAGTTCGTGTTGTTGGAGTCGCAGGAGATGCCGCTGATGTAGGGGTACTGGCCGCCCGCCAGGAACTGGGCCTTTTGGCCGGACACGGCCGTCAGGTTGGGCTCGGCGAGCGTCTTGATCAGCGCCTGGGTCTCAAGCGCCTCGATGGCGGCATCGATGGAGAAGTTGTCGTTGGAGTAGCCGATCAGGCCGGACAGCGCCGAGCCGATCACCGGATTCGCTGTGGTGAAGGCGCCGGTCACGTTGCCGTAGGAGAAGAAGGTGTCGAGATTGATGCCGAAGGACTTCAGCACGTCGCGCTTGACCTCGACGACCTTGACCTTGAGCATCACCTGATCGCCCTCGGCAATCTTGAGGGCATTGACCACCGTGTTTTCGCCAGGCGCCATCTTCTCGGCGAGGCTCTGAGCCAGGGCCGCTTCGGTTGCGTTCTGGGCGGTGCCCTTCAAGACCACGTTGGCGCCGGCCGTGTCGACCTTGATGCGGTTGCCGGGAATGGTGCGGTCGATCAGCTTCTGCAGCGCCTTCGTGTCCATCGTGACGTCGATGTCCATGCTGAGGATCTGATTGCCGTTCTCGTCGAAGAAGAAGACATTGGTCTGGGCCGCCGTGCGGCCGAAGAAGTAGGCCGTCGTCTTGTTGCGAATGACCACGTCGACCACGGCCGGATCGCCGACGATGACTTCCTTGGCCGGAACCGGCAGCTTCAGCACGGCGCTCTTGTAGAGACCGATGCGGAGAAACTGGGAACCGTCGGACTGCGTGCCATCCATGGCAGAGTAGTCGAGATCCGAAGCCCGTGCCGGTAGTGCCGCAGACCCTGCCATGAACACCATGGCGAGAGCGGCGGCGGATGCAGCCACCCGCTTTACGAGCGAGGTGCTGGCCGGCTGTGCGATAAAGGAGGTGAACATGTTATGCGGCCTCAGCGATCAGCGGTTGGACATGACTTTTTCGATTCCGTAGCGCACGATCAGCCGATCGCCGCCGCGGGGGCGTTTCTTGCCAAGGAATGCGTCGGACAGCTTCGGACCTTCGTCCTGGATGCCACCGTCGCCGCCTTCTGCGATCGAGCGCAGCGCCAGCGACAATTCTCCGGCCGACTCGACCATGGTGATGACTTCGGTCTGCAAGGGATCGAGTTCGAGCGTTGCGGTCTTGCCTTCGGTGACCGTGACCTTGTCCTCGTTGGTCTCCTGCCGGTAGGTCTGGTTGATCGCCAGCACGCGGACGTTGGAGAGGACCGTTTCGCTCTTCACGACCTTCGCGCCCGTGCCGCCATCGTCGGTTTTGCGGGTCAGAATGACGTCGACGCGATCGTTCGGAAGGATGAAGCCGCCGGCGGCGGACCGCTCGGAAATGGCGACCGAAATGGCACGCATGCCCTTCGGCAGGATGGAACTCATGAAGCCGGACTGGCCCGGTTCGACAAGCTTGCGGTCGACAATCGGTTCGCCCGTGAAAATGGGAAGCCTGGCACGTGCCGTCTTGTATTTCTCGAGGGCCTCGGGCGCCTCGTCCTTGGTGATCATCGCCTCGCTGACGGCGTTCGTCGGCCAGTCGCGCCAGCCAATGGTGCTGTCGACAAGACGCTCGCCCATGGCAAGATCCTTGGAGGCGACGAGGATTTCGACCATCGGCACCTTGTTGACCTCGACCACTTCCTTGTCGGGCTTCTTGCCGATCACGCCTTTCGCAAGAATTCCGGCAAAGGCTGCGGAACCGATCGCCAGCCCGAGAATTGCAATGCGCATCTTATTCATCGTTCAGATCCTTGTTTTCAACGCAGCTACTGTTCCGCAAAGGTCACTTTCGCCGGGAATGGTCAAATTTGCGTTAACCGTGTTTCTCAATCTTAGCCGGCGGCGCTGAACCACCAGGTTTCGGGGAATGACAGGACGGCGCCGATGGCAAAGGCATAGCCATAGGGCACGTTGGGTTTGACGGACCGGAAGCGCCTGAAGATGGACCCGTCCTGGAGTTCGGAGTTGAATCGAATGACCGACCAGGCGCCGACGCAGAGCGCCAGGATGCCGCCGGCAATCGCCGTCACGACGAGAAAGTTCAGAAGATCGGGCCAGCCGAGCCACAGGCCAGCAGCTGCCAACAGCTTTGCATCTCCACCGCCAAAGAGGCCCAGAGAGAAGAGCGCAAACCCCAGGACAAACATTCCGACACCGACCGCCACGTGCAGGCCGATGTCCACCATCGGCATGCCGGTCAGCAGCGCCATCGGAAAGAAGAGGAGCGCGATGAGAATGTTGAGCCAGTTGGGGATGCGCATGGTCAGCGCATCACCGGCACCGGCGAGAATCATCAGGGTGGGGAAGAGCGTGGTCGAGAGAAGGGCCGTCATCTGGAATCCACGGGCGCAATTGGGGATTCCACAGCCTCACATGGCCATCATTAAGGGCGGGTTAACCGTGCCCTTCAGCTCTGCCAAATGAAAAGTCCACCGGCCCGGAGACCGATGGACTTTCGTAAGCCAGTTCGATGGGGCCTTGCGGCCCTTCGAATTATTACTGCACGCCGCTCGAGATCGCTTCGGCCAGCGACTGGAACTTGCCGGAGATGGCGTCGGCCAGGAAGGGCATGGCGGTGATGAGGGCGACGCCCATGGCCGCGGCGATCAGGCCATACTCGATGGCCGTTGCACCAGACTCGTCCTTCACAAAGCGCACAAACTTGGTCATTGGAAACTCCATAATGATTTCAGCACCTGGTTCACGTCTGACGGTGCCTTGCGCGCCGTGTTCTGAACCATGACGCAACCCTAGACCGGGCAATTTAATGGCAAGTAAACAAGGGGTTCAGCTTTCCATAGCCTGTTCGCTACACACCATCCTGGTTAACAAAAGCAGCATTTGATGGATACAGTTTTACTTATCTCAGAATATCGCGGTAAATTATTCGTTCTTCTACAATAAGGCCCTGAATTTCATCTTATCATCTCCAGTGTATACTTGAGTAATTCTCCAATGGCGCAACGGATCTCAAGGGTTCAATACGCCGCGACGCCTGGCGAAACTCTTCCCAGCATGCCAGCCGTTTCTCGCCGCACCCAAATCTCATCAGCATGGGCCACAGGCCGTTCTCGCCGTTTCCAGTGGCCAGCGGCCGCCTTCCGGCGAAAGGAGCCCGGGCTTAAGGGAAGATTCACCATTCAAAGGTCAAATACGGGCAATGGCGGACTGTCACGGAACGGCGTCCACAACTGTTTTTCGGAGAAATCACCATCATGACCATACGCAGCAGCCTACCGGGATTGATCTTCGGCCTTCTCGCGCTGGTGCCGGCCGCGGCGCAGGCCGGGCAACCACTCGTCGTGAAGCTCGACTACACGCAGGTCATGACCGTCGCGCGTCCGCCCGGTACTGTGATCGTCGGCAACCCCAGCGTCGCAGACGTCACCATCCAGGGCGATCAGGTCTATCTGCACGCCCGCTCCTACGGAACCACCAACATCCTCATGCTGGATGAGAATGGCGGCCAGCTTGCCGACCTCGATGTGACGGTACAGTCAGGTGCCGATAACGACATCCAGGTCTTCAAGGCTGGCGCATCCTTTACATATGTCTGCGCTCCCGAATGCGAGACGACGCTGAAGATCGGCGACAGCCCCGCCTATTACGACGCCGTCGCCAAGCAGCAGCAGAAGCGCAATGCCATTGCCCTGGGCCAGCGCGAGGGCGAGGCCCCGAACGCGCCCGACGGATCGGCGCCGACCAACTGATCCACCGCCATCGACAAACATGTCCACGGGCCCCCGAGACGGGGCCCGTTTCGTTTTGCGGCACGGTAAACACGTAAAATTTTACAGAAGTTTTTCACAAGGCAGAAAGCCCTCATTGATAAGAGTGGATGCAATGGCGAATGGGCGGCGGCTGTGCGCGGCGCCCTTCTCTTGGGAGAATATCATGTGGGGTTGGTTGAAGCACCGGGTCACGCGAACGTCCGGCCGGTACGGCAAGTCGGAGAACGGATCTGCCGCAGTCGAATTCGCTCTCGTCGCCGGTCCGTTTTTCTACGTGCTGGGCTGCACCTGCGAGACCGGACTCCTCCTGTTTACCGAGTATGTCCTGCAGAATTCGGTGCAGGAGGCGGGTCGCATGGTGCGAACTGGCCAGGTTACGAGCTCGACCGGCACGACAACGATGACCGCAACGCAGTTCAAGGAGAAGATCTGCGAGAATGTGAACATCATCGTCGACTGCGACAGCAAGGTCACGGTCTATGTGAACAGCTCGACGTCGTTTGCGGCACTCGATACGCTGGTTCCCAGTCCCATCGCCATCGGCCCTGTCAACGGCAATCCCTATGCCGTCGTCTTCACGCCCGGCGGCCGCCAGGCCGCTTCCACCGTGATCGCCACCTATGACTGGGACTTTGTGTTCCCCTTCATGGATTTCCTCGGGAACATCGATAGCAACAAAGCGCGCAGGCTTCAGGCCGTCGCGATTTTCCGCAACGAACCCTTCTGATCGGAGAGCCCGGCATGTTCATCAAGCTCAACCGGTTTCGCAAGGATGTCCGCGGCGTTGCCGCCATCGAGATGGCATTCATCATGCCGTTTCTGCTGTTTCTCTACTTCGGCCTGATCGACCTAACGGCGATGATCTCGTTCAACCGCAAGATTACCTATTCCGCCAGCGTGGTTGCCGATCTGGTGACGCAGAACTCGACGACGGTGACCGCATCTGCGATGAACGACTACTTCGATGCCGTCGAGCTCGTGATGTCGCCGACCAGCCTCGACGAGGTGCGCATCGACATCTACCAGTACCGCAATATCTCGGGAACGATCACCAATCAGTGGAAGAAGTCGAGCACGGGCGGAACGGCCTGCGCGGCACCGAACACGACCGGCATGTCGGACCTGATGACCGACAGCAACGATCTGATCGTCACCGTGGTCTGCATGAACTATTCGCCTTATGTCGCGTCGTTCCTCGGCAAGACCATTCTGGGCGCCACCAGCTTCAACCTGAGCGAGCAGATCGCGCTTCGGCCGCGCCAGTCGACGACGCTCGCCTGCACAGGCTGCTGACGCCGGCAACGGCGGGCGTCAGGCACTGCCGATGAGAATTCCGGCCAGGAACACGAGGAATCCACCCACCGCGATCTGAAAGGCCGCCTTGAGAAATGGCGTGTCCATGTATTTGTAGCGGATCCAGGAGATCGCCCAGAGTTCGAAGAAGACGACGACGATGGCGATCCAGGTGGCAAGCTGGAAATCGGGAATGAGGTAGGGAAGCGTGTGGCCGAGGCCGCCCGCCGTTGTCATCAACCCGGCGGCAAGGCCGCGAATCAGCGGATGCCCGCGCCCGGTGAGCTTGCCGTCATCCGAGAGTCCTTCTGCGAGTCCCATCGAGATGCCGGCGCCGATCGAAGCGGCAAGGCCGACGAGAAAGGTCTGCCAGGTGTCGCCTGTCGCAAAGGCCGCGGCGAAGAGCGGTGCCAGCGTCGACACCGAGCCATCCATCAGGCCGACAAGACCTGGCTGGATCACCTGCAGAAGGAAGAGCCGGCGCTTCGCCTCGTGTTCCTCGATCTTGGCGTCCGCCGTCAGGTGTTCAAAGCCGAGTTTGACAGCCAGCGACTCGTGCCCCTTCTCAGCCTCGGCAAGATCGAGCAGCAGCTTGCGAACTTGCGGATCGCTCGAGCGCTCGGCCGCCTGCTTGTAGAATCGATAGTTCTCGAGCTCGATGACCTCGGCGCGCTGCCGCATTTCCTCGATGTTCATCTTCCCGATCGTCCAGGCCGGCTTGTGGCGGACGAAGCCCTGGATGTCGCCGCGGCGAATGAGCGGGATGAAATCGCCGAACTTCTTCTGATACAGGTCGGTCAGCCAGCGGCGGTGCTGATGCTCCTCCTCCGCCATTTCCATGAAGACCTTGGCCGAGGCGGGATAGAGATCCATGAGCGAATGGGCAAATCCGGCATAGGCCCGTGCATCATCGTCCTCGCTGGAGATCGCGAGGGCCAGCAATTCCTGTTCTGTAAGGTCCGAAAAACTCTTCAAGTTCAATCCTGTCTTTCGCTGCCGTCGAAACGATGCCTTAACCTTAGAATAATTCTAAACTGAGGTCCAGTTCAGCTTGCGCGTTCCTCACAACCTGAACTTAACCCCGCTCCTCGGATAGTTCCGGCCAAAGAGGATGGCGGGACCATGAATTCCACGACCTACAGCGCTCATGCCGGGACCGGTTCCCTGAGGCTTGGCCACCGCGCGATCGAGACGCTCCGGAATCTCGCACACGGAGTGCGGACGCATGCGACACTCTACGTCCTCGCCATCGGTACCTATCTGGCCGGCCTGCTGCAGAGCCTGTGGCTGGGCGTACCCCTGTCCTTTGGCCTCGTGTCGATCGTCGGCGAGTCGACCTTCGCCTTCCTGTTCCTCTTCATCATGCTGTGGCTGGCCGGCGACTTCATCCGGCTGTGGTGGACCGGCTATGCGGGGAGCCCGACCCGCGCACTGACCTCGCGCCTGCTGGACGACATCCTGGCTCCCGGGCGCGTGTCCAACACGATCCATGCCTTCATCATCAACGGCGTCTTCTTCGTGGGTTTCCTGACCATCAAGAAGAACATTCCCATCACCGTGCCGTTTTCCTGGGACCAGAGCTTCACGGAGCTCGACAGGTTCCTGCACTTCGGACTTCTGCCGCACGAGATCCTGGCGCCGCTTCTGCAGTATCCGCCGGTGACCTTCGTGCTGAACATCACCTACAACATGTGGTTTGTGGTGATGATGGCCTTCTTCATGTGGCAGGGCTTCCGCAAGCGCGACACGGCGCTTCGTCAGCAGTACCTCACCTCCTATCTCCTGACCTGGCTCATTGGCACCTGCGTGATCGGCACACTGCTGTCTTCGGCGGGTCCCTGCTTCTACGGCTTCGTGGTCGATGGCCCCGACCCCTATGCCGGCCTCAATGCCTATCTGGCCCAGGCCAATACCATCTATCCGATCTGGGCGGTGCCGACGCAGGCGCTGCTCTGGCAGAGCCACATGGCCGGCTTCGGCGACGTCGAAGGAGTCTCTGCCATGCCGTCGATGCACGTGGCGACGACGGTGCTGTTCATCTGCTGCGCGGTGGCATCGGGCAAGCGCTGGCTGATCTGGTTCACCAGCATCTTCTCAGGCGTCATCCTGATCGGATCAGTGATGCTGAGCTGGCACTATGCCGTTGATGGCTATCTCGGCGCGGTCATTGCGCTGGCCTGCTGGAAAGCGTCAGGCTGGTGGGTGAAGCAGAGCTTCAGTTCTCGTCCATCTTGAGGGCCGAGATGAAGGCCTCCTGCGGGATTTCGACCTTGCCGAACTGCCGCATCTTCTTCTTGCCCTCTTTCTGCTTGTCGAGGAGCTTGCGCTTTCGGCTGATGTCGCCGCCATAGCACTTTGCGGTGACGTCCTTGCGCAGCGCCGAGAGAGTTTCGCGCGCCACGATCTTGCCGCCGATCGCCGCCTGAATCGGGATCTGGAACATGTGGCGGGGAATGAGGTCCTTGAGCTTCTCGCACATGACCCGGCCACGCTGCTCGGCGCGGGCCCGGTGCACGATCATGGCGAGCGCATCGACCGGCTCGGCGTTCACCAGGATGGCAAGCCGGACGAGATCGCCCTCTTCGTAGCCGATCATCTTGTAGTCAAATGATGCATAGCCGCGTGACACCGACTTGAGCCGGTCGTAGAAGTCGAAAACCACCTCGTTGAGCGGAAGCTCGTAGACCAGCATGGCGCGTGCGCCGGCATAGGTGAGCTGCTTCTGGCGGCCGCGGCGGTCCTCGCAGAGCTTGAGAATGGCACCGAGATACTCGTCCGGCACCAGGATGGTGGCCTCGATCCAGGGCTCCTCGATCGACAGGATCAGCGTCTGGTCCGGAAGATCGACCGGATTGTGCAGCTCGATCTGGGCGCCATCGCGCATGTTCACCTTGTAGATGACCGATGGCGCGGTGGTGATGATGTCGACGTTGAACTCGCGTTCGATCCGCTCACGGATGATCTCGAGGTGAAGCAGGCCGAGAAAGCCGCAGCGGAATCCGAAGCCGAGCGCGGCAGAGGTTTCCATGTCGTAGGAGAAGCTCGCATCGTTCAGGCGAAGCTTGCCCATGGCGTCGCGCAAGTCCTCGAAGCGCGCCGCATCGACGGGGAAGAAGCCCGCGAAGACCACCGACTGGGCCGGGCGGAAGCCCGGCAGCGGCGTGACGGCCTGGGCCTTGTCCTCGACCACGGTATCGCCGACGCGCGTATCTGCCACCTGCTTGATCGAGGCGGTGAAGAATCCGATTTCGCCGGGTCCGAGCTCGTCCACCATTTCGCGCTTGGGGCGCGACACGCCGACACGGTCAAGCTGATAGACGGCGTTGGTGGAGACAAGCTTCACCTTCTGCCCCTTCTTCATGACGCCATCGATGATGCGGACCAGAACCACGACGCCGAGATAGCTGTCGTACCAGCTGTCGACGAGAAGGGCCTTGAGCGGCGCGTTGCGGTCGCCCTTGGGCGCCGGCAGGCGGTGCACGATGGCTTCCAAAACCTCGGGCACGCCGACACCGGTCTTGGCCGAGATCGGAATCGCATCCGAGGCATCGATGCCGATTACGTCCTCGATCTGCTGGCGCACGCGATCCGGATCGGCGGCGGGCAGGTCGACCTTGTTGAGGACGGGCACGATCTCGTGATTGTTGTTGATGGCCTGGTAGACATTCGCAAGCGTCTGGGCCTCGACCCCCTGCGAGGCGTCGACCACGAGGAGCGAGCCCTCGCAGGCGGCCAGCGACCGCGAGACCTCATAGGCGAAGTCGACGTGACCAGGCGTGTCGATCAGGTTCAGAACGTAATTCTCGCCATTGCGGGCCTTGTAGTCGAG
>JBGSNJ010000534.1:0-2478 GCA_041739715.1 Aestuariivirga sp. | reverse complement strand
ATCAGCCCCACGAAGTCGGCGCCGGCGGCAATCGCCGCCTCCACCGTCTCGGGCGTCGACAGGCCGCAGATCTTGACCTCAGCGGGCATGAAGGCCCGCAAGAATGTCCCGTGCCGCCCTGGCCGGATCGGCCGCGCCCGTGATGGCCCGGCCGATGACGAGGATATCCGCTCCCGCGGCGATGGCAGCCGCCGGGGTGGCGACCCGTTTCTGGTCCTGCATCGCCGCGTCAGCCGGACGGATGCCGGGAACGACCGTGAGGAAATCGCGCCCCAGATCGTGACGGATACCTGCGAGATCATGCGGGCTGCAGACCACGCCGTCGAGGCCGGCGGATCTGGCCAGGGCCGCCAGCGACCGGACATGGCCCTCGGTATTGCGCGCGGTCTCGAAGCCTGCCGCCCAGATATCGTCGTTCGAGAGGTTGGTGAGGATCGTCACTGCGATGAGCTTGCATTGCCCGGCCACCGCGTCGGCGGCGGCCTTCATCATGTCGAGCCCGCCCGTCGCATGGACATTGACGATGGCCGGCCTCGGATCGAGCCGCAGCAGGGAACGCAGGCCCTCGGCCACGGTATTGGGAATGTCATGCAGCTTGAGGTCGAGGAAGATGGGCACCCCGGACTCTGCAACGCGGGCATATCCCGCAGCCCCATGCGCGTAGAAGAACTCCATGCCGAGCTTGACGTAGCCGATGCTGGGCCTCAACTCGCGCCCTAGGCTTGTCGCCCGGTCCAGATCCGGCGTGTCGATGGCGATGCAGAGGGGGCTGGCGGCGGTCATGCCGCCTTTTGATACACCATGATGGCGGTGGCAAGGTCTTCGATGGCGGTGCCGCAGGACTTGAACAGGGTGATTTCGCCAGGTGACGCCCGGCCGGCCGCCTTACCGCGGCACAGATCGAAGAGATCGCCCTTCACGTTGGCGAAGTCGAAGCGGCCTTCGTCGCGGGCCTGGAGCAGATCGCCGGCCTCCGCCAGTGCGCCGTCGCGGGTGTCGACATAGACACTGGCCCGCGCCACCGCATCGCCATCGGTCTCGCGCATGACCGGCTTGAAGGCCCCGGCCAGGTCGACATGGGTTCCGGGCCTGAGCCATTCGCCCTTCACGATGGGCGCGGTCGAGGTGGTCACGCAGGAGACAAGGTCCGACTGGCGGACGGCCGAGGCGAGATCATCGGTGACGATCGCCGCGAGCCCGTCTCCCGCCAGCTCGGCGGCAAGCGCGTCCGACTTGGCACGGGTGCGGCTGAAGATGAAGACCTTGCGGATCGGCCGGACGCTGGCATGAGCGCGTACAAAGTGGGCGCCCAGCGCGCCCGCCCCCACCAGCGTCATCGTGCTTGCGTCCAGGCGGGCCAGATAGTCGGCGGCCAGGGCGGAAGCGGCGGCCGTGCGGCGGCGGGTGATTTCGCCGCCATCCATCATGGCAACGGTTGCGCCCGTCGCATTGTCGATCAGCAGATAGCTCGCCTGGATGGTGGGCAGGCCTTTCGCGGCATTGTCGGACTTGAAGACCACCGTCTTGAGACCGGTGAACTGCCTGGACCAGGCCGGCATGAGCAGGAGATTGGCCTGGGGCGAGAGATCGTGGTGATGGCGGACGGGCGTCCGGATCTCGTCGCGAAAACCCTGGCGCAGCGCCTCGACAATGTCGCGGTAGGGCGCGAGGCGCGCCACGTCATCAGCCGCAATGATCCTCACGCGCTGCCGTCCTGGACAGGAACCACGGCCTGCGACTGGTGCTCGCGCTTCATGCGCTCATGCTCGGTATGGACGCGCACCAGCTCGATGCGCGCTTCCTTGGCGGCCTTGCGCCATTTGCCCTGCGCGAACCAGGCGGCCACCCAGCCCACGAAGATGCCGACGAAGATGCCGCAGAAGAACAGGACCCAGAGCGGCATCTGGATGGAGGCGAAGGGCTGGTCGCGGTGAATGGGATCGAGCGAGACGGAGACCCACTGCCGGTTGGCCACGGCAAAGCCTACGGCGGCAGCTGCGATGGGAAGGCCGATGGCCCAGTTGAGAAGGCTGCGAAAGGTCATTCTTGCGGGGCGTTCAGGCGCTCGCGCAGTTCCTTGCCGGTCTTGAAGAAGGGCACGCGCTTGGCCACCACCTCGACGGCCGTGCCGGTGCGCGGATTGCGGCCCATGCGGGCGTTGCGGGACTTGACCGAAAAGGCGCCAAAACCGCGCAGCTCCACCCGGTCGCCATTCTTCATGGCGCTGATGATTTCGTCGAGCACGGTATTCACGATCCGCTCGATGTCGCGGTGATAGAGGTGGGGGTTCTTGTCGGCGATCATCTGCACGAGTTCGGACTTGATCATGGGCGGGGGCCTCCGTACGGCAGCTTCTATCAGAGATCAGGGTGCCAAAGCACAAGAAGCCCGTCAAGCTGCGCCCGTTCGGCCGCCGCCTGCAGCCGTTCGAAGCCCAGCACCCGGAGCAGCGTGTCGCCCACCGCGAAGCCGAGCCCG
>JBGSNJ010000504.1:0-6156 GCA_041739715.1 Aestuariivirga sp. | reverse complement strand
GTTGTCGTAGCCGACATAGACGCCCACCACCAGGTCCGGCGTGAAGCCGATGAACCAGGCGTCCTTCTCTTCATTCGATGTGCCGGTCTTGCCGGCCACCGGCTTTCCCACCACCTGCACGCGCTTTCCGGTTCCGCGGGCCACCACGCCTTCCATCATCGACGTGACCTGATAGGCTGTGTAGGGGCTCATCACCTGCTCGCGGATGTCGAGGAGTTCAGGTTCGGGGAGATCGGGACGATAGACCTCCGCGGAGCAGGCCGTGCAATCGCGGGCATCGTGGCGGAAGACCGTGCGGCCGTAGCGGTCCTGCACACGGTCGATCAGCGTGGGCTCGATCTTCTTGCCGCCATTGTCCATCATGGCATAGGCGGTGACCATCTTGAGCAGCGTGGTTTCGCCAGCTCCCAGGGCCATGGCCAGCTGCATCGGCAGCTTGTCGTAGATGCCAAGGCGCTGCGAAAGGTCGGCGACCTTCACCATGCCGAGTTCGTCGGCCAGCCGCACCGTCATAACGTTGCGCGACTGCTCGATACCACGGCGCAGGGTCGAGGGACCGAAGAACTTGTTCTGGTAGTTCTTCGGCTTCCAGACCTCGCCGTTCGGCATGTTGAACTCAATCGGTGCGTCCATCACCACCGAGGCCGGGCTGTAGCCATTGTCGAGCGCAGCGGCATAGACGATGGGCTTGAAGGACGAACCGGGCTGGCGCAAGGCCTGGACCGCGCGATTGAACTGGCTCCGTCCATAGGAGAAGCCGCCCACCAGCGACAGCACGCGGCCAGTGTGTGGATCCATCGCGACCAGTGCGCCCTCCACGTCGGGCATCTGCACGAGATGATATCTGCCACTTTCCTTCGACGGCGCGGCGTAGATCACGTCGCCGACGGCAAGCACATCGGCCGGTGTCTTGATTTCGGGACCGCGTTTCGAACCATCCTCATAGGCACGCGCCCATGCGAGGAACTCGAGCGGGATGATGGCCGTCTCGCGCTCCTCGACCTGGCTGCCATCGGGTTTCAGCTTCGGCTGCAAACCGATGCGGGCCTCGGTTTCGGTGATTTCGAGAACCACCGCGATGCGCCAGGGCGCCACATCGGCGGGTACCTTGCGGGACTTCAGCAGCGGACCCCAGTCACCGGCGATCTCAATCTTTGCGATCGGGCCGCGGTAGCCGCGCTTTCGGTCGAACTCGATGAGACCACGGGCAAGCGCCTGCCTGGCGTAGATCTGCAGCTTGGGATCGAGCGTCGTGCGGACCGAAAGCCCGCCCTTGTCCAGCTTGTCCTTGCCATACATCTCGATCAGTTCGCGGCGCACCTCTTCGGCAAAGGACTCGGCGGCGAAGAGCTGCGCGCCGAAGGGCCGCGGCGTCACCTCCAGGGGCTTCGCCTGCGCGGTCTTCATTTCCTCTTCGGTGATGTAGCCATTCTCGAACATCTGGGTCAGCACCCAGTTGCGGCGTTCGATGGCGCGTTCGCGCTGGCGGAAAGGATGATAGTTGTTCGGGCCCTTCGGCAATGCGGCCAGATAGGCGATCTCTTCGAGGCTGAGTTGGTCCAGCGACTTGCCGAAGTAGTTCAGCGAGGCGGCTGCCACGCCGTAGGAGTTGAGGCCCAGGAAGATCTCGTTGAGATAGAGTTCGATGATCTGGTCCTTGCTGAAGGCCTGTTCGATGCGCTGCACCAGTAGCGCCTCGCGCAGCTTGCGCTGCAGGGAGCGCTCGTTGGTGAGAAGGAAGTTCTTCGCCACCTGCTGGGTGATGGTGGAGGCGCCGACGATCTGGCCACGGCCGGAAGTCTTTACCTGCACATAGCGTACAGCCGCCGATGCGATGCCCATCCAGTCGAGGCCGCCATGGGTGAAGAAGGTCTTGTCTTCCGCCGAGATGAAAGCATTGATCAGCTGGCGCGGCATCTGGTTGGCGGGCACGAAGAGCCTGCGCTCTTCGGCATATTCGGCCAGCAGCGAGCCGTCCGCCGCATGGATGCGGGTCATCACTGGAGGCTCGTACTGCGCGAGCTGCTTGTAATCGGGAAGATCCTTGGAGACGTCCCAGATCACATAGGCAAGTCCGGCCGCAGCCCCGAGAAAGAGCATGAAGCCGACCGTGAACAACCAACCGAGAAACCGCAGCATGTGGCGGGATTCGCTCCTGAAAGACTTACAGCCGGGGCATAGCACATACCCTTGCCGGCCCAAGTCGAATTCGCTAGTCGCCGATTGTGGCCAAGGCGGGGCAGATCAGTCTGCGCGGACAGCCACTTCCGTCTGGAAATAGCGGTCGACAGCGGTTGCCATGGCTGCCGCCACCCGCTTTTGCCACTCGGGCGAGACGAGTTGCTGCTCATCATGGGTACTGGACAGATATCCCAGTTCGATAAGGACGGACGGTACGTCGGGCGCCTTCAGAACGACGAAGCCGGCCGACCGCAGCGGCTTCCCGGTGAAATGTGTCGCCGTTTTCATTTCCGCCACGGCCTTGCGGGCGAACAGCAGGGAATGGCTCTTGGATTCGCGCTGTACCAGGTCGATCAGGATGTCGGTGACTTCCTCGCTTTCGGTGCCAAGGTCGATGCCGGCAATGATGTCGGCCCGGTTCTCCTTGTGCGCCAGCGCCTCGGCTTCCGCGTCGGAGGCCTTCTCGGATAGCGTGTAGATGGTCGCACCGCGCGCCTCGGGCCCACGCACCGTGTCGGCATGCAGCGCGATGAAAAGATCTGCCTGATGCTCGCGTGCGATGCGCACGCGGTCCTTCAGGCTGACGAAATCATCGCCGCTCCGTGTCATCACCACCTCGTAGCGGTTCTCCTTCACAAGCTGCTCGCGCAGCTTGAGGCCAAAGGCGAGGACAACGTCCTTCTCCTTCGTCTTTCTGCGGCCAATGGCGCCCGGATCGATGCCGCCATGGCCGGGATCGATGACGATCAACTTGCGCTGGCGTTTCGGCTGCTCCGCAACCTTTGGCCCGTCCTGTGGCGCCGCAACGCTGCCCGGCTTGGGGCGCGGCAAGGCGACCGCGACGTCCGGAGTCTCTTCTGCGGCGTTCGCCGCGGCAATGGCGTCTTCGGTGACCCCTTCGTCCTGCGCCAGCGTGGCCTGGAAAGCCTCCGGCGTGGATCGCACGAGATCGACGACCATCCGCGCCGGTTGTCCGGCCTGGGCTTCTGCGATGAAGGACTTTTCGATCAGCACCGGGCCCTGCGTGTCCAACACGAGACGGGACTTGCCCGCCTCGAGGTCGCCGTACCGGAACCCGGTCACCAGTCCGCGCGTCTGCCGGCCTGCGCCGTCGGGCAGGTCGAAGCGGATCTGGGGCATGTCGATGATGACACGATAAGGATCCGGAATGACGTAGACCGTGTAGCCCACGGGCAAGGTGAGGTCTGCAACGAAGCGCGTGCGGGTCTCGTCGCCGGCGACGCGGGTGCCGGTCATGATGCTATCGCCCGCCATGACGGGCGCCGCGCACAGAACCGCGATGAGCAGCGCAAGGATTTGCGCCACCCTGCTCCATGCCATCGAACCCAAGGTCAGTTCCATGCCCTGCCGCTACTCGAAATCATCGGCGGGTAGCCTAGGGGCGCGTGGTTAATCAATAGTTTCCGGGACTTCCGATAAGTGCCCGCGCAAGCCGCTTGCAAATGCCCGGCCTGCCACCTAAAAGACCAGCCGTCACCCGACCGTCATCCCCGCGAATCTGCGGAAGCGCGATGACCGGGCGTCAGTTTTCGCTTCGGCCAGGGTCCGGATACCTCGCGTATCCCTGTCTTGAAGCGGTGCGGCTGGATACTCCAGGAGGAGTCCGCCGCCAAGCGGTTGGCCGGGGGCCCGCCGTGTGCGTCTTGAACCGTCCCGGAGTACCGGGACCAAGGATAATCTCGGGCATGACCCAGACGAAGATGAGAGCGCCCCTTAGCAACCGGAAAGACCCGGAAGCAGGGTTGCCGCCGTCTGCATACGTCGCGTGCATCATGCCCCTCTCGCGCAGCCCTGACAGCAGGCTCTCCCGGACCCTATCCGGAGTGGAGAACCGGTTTGCCATGCGATCACGGTGCGCCAAGGAAAGAACACCATGGGCAGCAAGATGCTCATCGATGCCACCCACGCCGAGGAGACACGCGTTGTCGTCGTCCGGGGCAACCGCATCGAGGAATTCGATTTTGAAAGTGCCTCCCGCCGCCAGTTGAAGGGCAATATCTACCTCGCCAAGGTAACGCGCGTGGAGCCCTCGCTCCAGGCCGCCTTTGTCGAATACGGCGGCAACCGCCATGGCTTCCTCGCCTTCGCGGAAATCCATCCCGACTACTATCAGATCCCGTTGGCCGACCGTCAGGCCCTGCTCCAGGAGCAGGAGGAAGACGAAGCCGACAATGATGACGACGACGATCACGCGGCCCCGCGCGGCAGGGCCCAGCGCGCCGAGCGCCGTGAGGAATTCGTCAGTGCCGCGCCCGAAGAAGATCAGGCCGACGAGGCCGAGCAGGGCGAGACCGCCGAAGACGAAGAATCCGATGCCGCCGGCAGCCAGGACGCGGCCGAGAATGATCACCAGGAGGCAGATGCGGATACTGCGCTCGATGCCGTGGCCTCGGGGCCGACGGTCGACCGCGGCATGCCGGGCGAGCTTGGCAATGGCATCGAGATCGTCGAGGAAGATCCCGAAAACCAGAAGATCGAGTCGGTCGGAGCCGAAGATGCGCTCGAGGAAGTGCCGCAGCGCCGGCGCAAGCCGCCCCGGCGCCAGTACAAGATCCAGGAAGTCATCAAGCGCCGCCAGGTGATCCTGGTCCAGGTCGTCAAGGAGGAGCGGGGCAACAAGGGCGCCGCACTCACCACCTACCTCTCGCTCGCCGGCCGCTACTGCGTGCTGATGCCGAACACCGCGCGCGGCGGCGGCATTTCGCGAAAGATCACCGATGCCGGCGACCGCCGCCGCCTGAAGGAGGTGGCCCGCGACATCGAGGTGCCGCAGGGCATGGGGCTCATCGTCAGAACCGCCGGCGCCCAGCGCACCAAGACCGAGATCAAGCGCGACTACGACTATCTCCTGCGCATGTGGGAAAGCGTGCGCGACCTGACGCTGTCCTCAACCGCACCGGCCCTCGTCTACGAGGAAGGAAGCCTCATCAAGCGGGCGATCCGGGACCTCTACACCAAGGACGTCGATGAGGTGATCGTCGAGGGCGAGGCAGCCTATCGTGAAGCCAAGGACTTCATGAAGATGCTGATGCCGAGCCACGCCAAGAACGTCAAGCTCTACAAGGACTCGCGGCCAGCCTTCTCCCGTCATCAGGTGGAAAGCCAGCTTGACGGTCTATACTCGCCGACCGTCACCCTGCCTTCGGGCGGCTACATGGTGATCAACCAGACCGAAGCGCTGGTCTCCGTCGACATCAACTCGGGCAAGGCCACGCGCGAGCACAATATCGAGGACACGGCCTACAAGACCAACCTCGAGGCCTCCGATGAAATCGCCCGCCAGCTGAGGCTGCGCGACCTCGCCGGTCTGGTGGTCATCGACTTCATCGACATGGAAGAGAAGCGGAACAACCGCAATGTCGAGCGCCGGCTCAAGGAGGCGCTGAAGAACGACCGCGCCCGCATCCAGGTTGGCCGCATCAGCCACTTCGGGCTCCTCGAGATGTCGCGCCAGCGCCTGCGCCCGGGCTTGCTCGAAGGCTCGTCGCGGACCTGCCCGCATTGCGAAGGCCGCGGCATCGTCCGGTCGATTTCGTCCTGCGGCCTCGCGGTGCTGCGCACCATCGAGGAACATCTCATTGCACGGAAGCCGGAAAACCTGACCGTCAAGTGCGGCCGCGACGTTGCATTCTACATCCTGAACGAGAAGCGCGACAACCTGCTGTCGATCGAGACAACCTATGGAATCTCGATCTTCATCATCCCCACGGATGACGTCCGCGGCTCGCAGGCCGTCATCGAGCGCGCCATCGACCGCAACATCCCGCCGCGCCGCGTGCAGGCGGCCCCTGTCCGCATGGACTCGGCCTTCTCGGAGGACGAGGCGGAAGAGGAAGAGGTCGCCGAAGAGGTCGAAGCTGCCGACACGGCAGCAGACGAGGACGTCGAGTCCGGCAGTGCCGAAGGGCGCGGCGAGGATGGATCGGCCGGTTCGCCCGATCGCGAGGGCGGCCG
>JBGSNJ010000500.1:0-9134 GCA_041739715.1 Aestuariivirga sp. | reverse complement strand
CCGGGCCGCGCCAAGCCGGCGCCGCGGGTGGGCAAGTCTTTGCCCGTGCCCGAGCCGGCCAGGCCTGCCAACCGATTGCCGGACAATCATGCCGAGTCGCTCCGCGCCGCGTTGCGGGAACTGGGCGAAGCTCGCAAGCTGCTGGATCCCGCGCTCTCGCGTTAAGACTCTCCTAACCCTTCCATCCAACGGAATTGAAAGGCAATCGCGCCTAGAACCTCAAACGGTTACTGGGACGCGCTGCATGTTGCAGCGGCCAGTTTCGGGATGGACTTGCAGCGACGATGCCACTCTGGCGCATGATTCTCACGGCCACCAATCTGGTGAGCTTCCGCCTTGGCGGCGCTGGCATCGGACTGGTGACGCAGATCGTGCTGGCCCGGCTGTTGTCGAAGGACGACGTCGGCATCGTGCTGATGACCATGAGTGCTGCGGCCCTCATCAGCCTGGTGATGACCGCCGGCTATCCGGCGCTCTCGATCACGTCGCTCGCCCGATTCTATGCGCTGGGGTCGAAGTCGCTCGTGGCGGCCTTCCATACGGCTGCATGGCGAGACACGTTCCGTATCTCGGCGTTGATGATCGTCTTTGTGGTCTGGTTGATCGTCTTCAAGCCCTTCAATCCCGGCCTGAACACCGCCCTGATCTTCGGCACGCTGATCGCGCCGTTCTCGTCCCTCATCCGCATGACCAGCGCCACGGCGAACTCGCAGCGGCGGTACTCCCTGTCGTACATCGCAGACTATCTCTTCCGACCCGGCCTGCTGCTGGTCTACCTGCTGTTGGCTTTCGCCTTCGGTCTTCGCCACGACCTCACGACCGTGCTCATCATGATCATCGTGATCACGGCGACCGTGGCCATTGCTCAGGCCATTGTGCTGGGCGAGGAGGCCACGCCCACCTGGCGGCGAAGGCCCGCGCACCGCTTCGGCAAGCTGTTGCGGCATCGGGCCCTGTCACTGGTGATCGTGGCTGCAGTGACCATTGCCTTTGCCGACGTTGTGACGATCATCGGCGGAGTGTTCCTGCCGCCGGACAGTGTCGCGGCCTTCGGCATTGCCATTCGGCTCGCCGCGCTCGCGGGCTTTGTCACGCAGTCGACACAGCAGATGATGCTGCCCGATCTGGCCAAGGCCCTGGTCAAAGGTCAGCGCGATGCGGTGCAGACCCTGCTGTTGAGAGTGAACCTCCTGTCCGTTGCGGCAATTCTGGTCTGCGTCCTCATTTGCATCTTCTTCGGACCGCTGATCCTCGGAATCTTCGGACCGGAATATGCCATGGCGCATTGGCCGCTGGTGCTCTTCATGGTGAGTCAGCTGTTCCGCGCGGCGGCCGGCATGAACCAGCACCTGCTGGCGATCGATGGTTTCCAGGCCCACACGGCGTCATCCTGTGCCTTCGCCGTGGTTGTCCTCGTGCTTGGCGCGGCCCTTCTGGCGCCCAGTTACGGGATCATGGGCATGGCCTGCGCCGTGGTGGTCTCCGACTTCGTCTGGGCTGGTCTGCTCGGTGTCCAGGCGCAGCGCTATACGGCCTTCCGGGGCGACATTCTGGCGGTTGCCCAGTTCCGCCGCGGTGGGCCCTAATCGGGGCTTCCGCTTTGGAACAAGGGATGCTAGAGGCTCCCCCCAGTCGGAGCGTAGCGCAGCCCGGTAGCGCACTACTCTGGGGGGGTAGGGGTCGCGGGTTCGAATCCCGCCGCTCCGACCATTCATCTGCCCCTTCAGGCATTTCATCGAGAGCCGCGATCGCGGTGGGCGTGGCGATGCGAGGACGGCATGGCGTCGGGGTCAAAGGGCCGCAAGGTCCTGAAATGGATTGTCGTCATCGCAGCCTGCTATGGCGTACTTGCCTATATCGTCTTGCCGCGAATCTGGAGTCACTATGAACGCCAGCCCGGACTGGCCAGTCATGCGGCCGTGACGACGACGACGGCGGGCATTCCCGGCGACCCGCTGAATGTCGGCTTTGTCGGGTCCAAGACCGACGTGATCCTCGCGCTGCATCGTGCCGGCTGGTATCCGGCAGACCCGATCACGCTGAAGAGCAGCCTCGAGATCGCTGGATCGGTGGTTTTCGATCGGCCCTACAAGGAAGCTCCGGTGAGCACCCTTCTTTACGAGGGCCGCAAGCAGGACTTGGCGTTCGAAAAGCCGATTGGCGGGAGCGCCGACCGGCGCAACCATGTCCGGATCTGGAAAGTGCTGGAGAAGGGCGTGGAGGACCGTCCGGTCTGGCTGGGATCGGCCACGCTGGACGCTGGCGTGGGACTGAACCACTACAACGGACAGTTCACGCACCACATCTCGCCTGACATCGATGCTGAACGGGATCGTCTGATCGCCGACGTGATCGCGGCCCAGATGGTCACTGCCACCTACCAGGTTTCCGGCGTCGGTCCGACCGTCAACGGGCGCAATGGCGAGGATGACCGCTACTACACGGATGGCGAGATCCATATCGCCGTGCTCTCGCCGGACGGCCATCCAGTCGAAGTGCCGCCCAAGGCCTACGAGAGCACGCCGCTCATCGCCCTCAAGGACGGCGTGTGGAGCAGCGTATCAGGCTGGCTGGGGAACTGACCGCCGCGCCGGCACCACATAGGTGGCAGACGCTGCATAGAGTCCCCAGATCATGCCGAGCATCCAGTAGAAGTGCCGCCAGTGGTCCGTATCAATCTGGACTCCCTGGATGACCGTGCCGATGAAGGGGCAGAACAGGACGATCGCGGCATTCTGCCATGGCGAGCGGACGAGCAGAGACTTGAAGCCCACGATGATCGTGCCGATGATCAGCAGCAGGTAGGAGATGCCGCCGAGCCAGCCATAGGAGGCGAAGGCATTGAGGAAAACGTTGTGCGGGTCCTGGCCATAGATATTGCGGAACTCCATGGGACCGAAGCCCAGCGGCCAGACGAATATGTCGCCCAGCGCATTGAGCTGGCGCCCGAAGCGGCCGGTCTCGCCGGTGTCATAGCTCTTCACCAGCGTCAGGCGATCATAGAACAGCGTCCGGACCTCCTCGATGGTGAGCAGGTACATGATGAGAACGGTGGCAAGCCCAACCCCGATCACGGTCAGCATGACGATGCGGCTGCGCAGCCGCGCCGAGGGTGTCAGCATGAAGGTGAGTCCGATCATCATGACCGTCGAGAAGACGAAGTTCAGCCATGCGCCGCGCGAGAAGGACAGGAACAGGCAGGCGAGGATCGTCAGCAGCGCCGCGGCGCGCAGCAATTTGCTGCCTGAACTTCTGAGCATGACATCCTGGATCAGGAACAACGCGGGCAGGATGATATAGGTCGAAAGCACGTTCGGATCCTTGTAGGTCCCCTGCGCGCGCCCCATCGGCGAGAGCGTCGCAAGTCCTGCCACATCGAAGTAGCTCAGGATGCCGATGACTGACGCGATGACGGCACCCGCGATGTAACCCCGCTTGATCACGGCCATGCGCTGCTCGGGGCTTTCAGCCAGGTAAAAGGCGAAGAGCACGGCAGAAACGCCCATGTAGACAGACGCCATCACGAACATGCCCGCCTTGTCGTTGTCGGCCATGACGATATAGCTGATGAAGCCTCCGAGATTGTAGAGCAGAAGGCAGAGGATCATCGGAAACACGAGCGGAGAGATCCGCAGGCCCGACGGCAGGAACAACAGCAGGGTCAGGATGAAGATGACGTCGGTCGGCGCCGGCTCGACGATGACGTAGAAGCTTGACGCCAGCATGAGCCAGACTGCCACGGACCGGACATGCTCAAGCGAGATCCCGAGCAGGCGTGGCTCGACCGTTCGGCCTATGGTTGCGGCATGTGTCAATAGGCGCTCTCGGTCTTGAGCAGCGCGATCGGCGTGCGCCACAGGATGTGGAGGTCGAACATGAGCGACCAATTCTCGATGTAGTAGAGGTCATGTTCGACGCGGCGCTGGAGCTTCTCTGCCGTGTCGGTTTCTCCCCGCCAGCCATTGATCTGCGCCCAGCCGGTGATGCCCGGCTTTACCCGATGACGCGCGAAGTAGCCGTCGACTACATCGTTGTAGAGCTTGTCGGCGGCCTTGGCCTTGGTGGCATGCGGGCGGGGGCCGACGAGGGAGAGTTCACCGCGCAGAACATTGAAGAGCTGCGGCAGCTCGTCGAGACTCGACTTGCGCAGGAAGCGGCCGATGCGGGTAACCCGCGGGTCACCCTTGGTCACGAGTCTTGCCGCGTCCACGTCGCTTGACTCGTGAAACATCGAGCGGAACTTGAAGACCTCGATCAGCTCGTTGTTGAAGCCGAAGCGCTTCTGCTTGAAGAGTACGGGGCCCTTGCTGTCGAGCTTGATGGCCAGAGCGACAAGCAGCATGACGGGCGACAGGGCGATCAGGGCGAGGGACGCGATGACCTTGTCTTCCACCGCCTTGATGATCTTGCCCCATTCCGTGAGCGGCCGGTCAAAGACATCGAGAAAGGGCACGTTTCCAACATAGGAATAGGCGCGCGGCCGGTAGTGCAGCTTCTGTGAGTAGGCGCTGAGCCGGATGTCTACCGGGAGGACCCACAGGCGCTTGAGAATCTCGAGCAGCCGAGTTTCCGCCGACAGGGGCAGGTTGATCAGCAGGAGATCGATCTGGCTCCGGCGGACGAAATCGACAAGGTCGTTCACCGTTCCCAGCTTCGGCAGCGCGTTTACCCGCGGCGGCGAGCGGTGATCGTCGCGGTCGTCGAAGATGCCAACAACCGAGACATCCGATGTGGCGCTGGAGTTGAGCGCGGCAAGCAGCTTGGCCGCAGAGTCTCCGCCGCCGACCAGTACGGCGTGACGGGAGAACTTGCCGTGACGGTTCCAATGCCGCGTGAGCCGGGCGGTGATCGACCGCGTGACAATCAACAGCGGAATTCCGCTGACATACCAGCTTGCCAGCCAGAAACGCGAATAGTCTTCACCCGATTTGCTGATGAAGGCCACGGCGGTGATGGCGGAGAAGATCAGCGTCCAGACCATGAGAAGCCTGGCCATCCGGCCGAGCGGCTGGAGCAGGGCGGCGACGGAGTAGAGCTGAAACAGTTCGGACAGCAGCGGGAACGCAATGCCCACGGCCAGGATGACGGGAATGTAAAAGCCAGCCGGCGCGTCAATCCCGAAGCCGGGATGATAGATGGCCAGAAGGAGGCCGGTAGCGGCCACCAGCATGCCTTCGGCAGCCCGCGTCATGGCCTGCAGGATTCGCGCCGAGACGGGCGTGGCCGCGGACAATCGGTCGATGAGCGCTTCGCGCAGTCCCTCCGGACGCGCATTGATCGGTGCCGTCTTGAGGCTCTCGAGGAATTCCGAGGTCACGGCGTGGGCAATGATGTCGTTCTGGGCCGTCATGTTGGCAGTGTTCCGCTTCTAGACGATTGATGTGGTCGGCTGAACAGGGAGCAAACATCACGCCCAGTTGCCGATGTGAGCCATGGCGGACGCAAAGGTGGTTAATCCATGGTTAATGGGCGCAGGCGCGAGTCTCAGCTTGCCCCTAGTTCCCTGTAGAAACCGAGCAAAGCAGCCACCATTCCGTACGCGGAGAAGCTCGTGGAAACCCGCTTCTGGTACCGTGAGGCGGCCTGGGCCTCGGCTTCGGGATTGGCCAAGGCCTGGCCGATGCGGTCTGCCAGGGCTTCGACGTTCTCGGCAGGAAACAGGCTTGGCGGATCGAGCGCTTCCCCGATCCCGCCAACATCGCTGGCCAGCACGGGCACTTTCGCCGCGCAAGCTTCGATGACCATGTAGGGAAAGCTCTCGGCACGCGACGGGAGCACCAGGAGCCGGCCCCTCGAAAGCCCTTCGGAGGCCGGCATGCGCCCGGGAAAGCTGACCAGCTGTGCCAGCCCAAGTGACTCTGACAATGACCGGAACCGTTGAAGATCTGGACCCTCGCCAATCAGGCAGGCTGTGGTGCGGCGAGTCCGGTTCAGGAGAGCCAGGGCCTCGATCAGCACATCGACCCCCTTGATCAAGCGCATGTCGCCAATGAACAGGATGTCCGGTGCATCGGCAACGGGGGTTACCGTGGCGATTTCCTCGGGCCATAGCCCGTTATGGATCACGCGGTGCGGTGACTTCCCGAGGCCGATCTTGGTTGCGAAGGCATCGCGCTCGTATCGGCAGACGAAGTGCAGTCCCGTGCCCACGTGCCGCAGCGCCCGTTCGGTCGCAAGGAAGGCCGCCCCCGATGCCGAAGTCCAGTCATAGTTGAGGCTTCCGCCATGTGGCGTGTAGACCGAGGGAATACCCAGCATCCGCGCAGCGATGCGGCCATAGAGGCCACCCTTGGCTCCATGGCAATGGATGATATCGGGCCGCAGCCGCCGGACTTCGCTGAAGGTGCGGTAGATCCCAGACAAGTCGCCGGCCGCCGGCTGGCGGGAGATGGGCATGCGATTGATGCCCAACGCGCAGTAGCCGGAGATGCCCATCAACAGCCGTTCCGCCGTCTCGCCGCCGGTGCTGGAGTCGCACAACACGCCGATCTGCTGACCAGCCTCGGACTGCCCGCGGGCGAGATCCCGGGCATGACGGAAAAGCCCGCCCACAGGCGTCCGGAAGACATGAAGAATTCGCATTCAGGCGCTCAGAACCAGCGTTCGCGGATATAGACGATGTCGCCAGGATAGATCTGAGTGGTTACCGGAACGCGAAATGTATTGGTGCCCTGGGCATTCTTGCGGGTGACCAGCACAAGTTTCTGATCCGCTCGCGGCCCGTATCCCCCGGCGATGGCAATGGCGTTCTGCACGGTCATGCCGGGCTGATAGGGGAAGCTGCCAGCGGTGTTTACTTCGCCCAGGATGTAGAATGGGCGAAGCGTCGTCACCTGGACGGAGACCTTTGGATCGCGCAGGAAGCCACTCCGCAGGCGTGCGGCAATGAGACGCTCGAGGTCGCTCGCCGTGATTCCAGCCGCTGAGACCGTCTGCACATAGGGCATAGAGATATTGCCCGCGCCATCAACCACATATTCGCCCGTGAGATCGGCCTCGCCGGCCACGCGGATGGTCAAGCGGTCGCCGGCGCCAATCTTGTAGCCACTGCCGAATTCATAGGCGGCGGCGGTACCTTTGCTGCCAAAGGGTTCGATCGCTCCGTATTTGTTGCGTGTCGGGAGTTGCGAGATGCTTGATGTCGCGAGCGCCCCTTCGGCCACGTCGCCGGACAAGGTGATGCCGGTGCCGCCTGGCGGCGAGGAGGGCTGTGTCTCATCCCAGCCCTGCGAACAGGCAGCGAGCGGAAAGATCAGGGTCAGCATGAGGAGGCGACGCATACGAGGGGTTGACCGGTCCATTGAGATGATGACGACCGCGGCCGCCATGGCCACGCGGGACCAGACTAGGGATTTATGGTTAGCAAGGGATTAAACGCACGCTCCGGAGTGACCAGCCCAACCCAAGCGTTAAGGGATTGGTTACCATAGCCAAGCGATTGTACCGATCTGAATTCAGATCAGGCGTGCCGACCATGATTTCCCGCGACAACGGATCAACACCCGTTCCTGCAGCCATCAACTTGTCCGATGTCCTGCGCGGCGTCCTGCATCGCAAGGTGATGATCATCGGCATGACCCTGCTGTTCTTTGCGGGGAGCCTAGCCTACGTCAACTATACCAAGCCCATGTACTCGAGCGAGACGAAAATCCTCATTCAGAACATGGAGACTCCTTTCGATCGGGTGCAGGCACAGGACATCCAGCGCAGCGAGGCGGGCGTCGACGACAGAATCGTCGCCAGCCAGATCGCGGTACTTCAGTCCAGCGACCTGGGGCGCCGCGTCATTGACGAACTCAATCTCGCCAGCAAGCCGGAATTCAATTCGCTTCTTGCCGGTCTGGGGCCGGTCTCCCGGCTGAAGCTGGCGCTCGGCTTTGGCGAGGATCCCCGGCTCAAGACGCCTGAGCAGCGCGCACTTGGCCGCTATGCGGACGAACTGACGGTCTACCAGCAGCCGAACTCGAACGTCATCGCGGTGGAATTCAGCTCCACCAACCCGGAGACTGCTGCGGCGGTGGCCAACACGCTCTCGAAGACCTACATCCAGTGGACTCGCGAAAGCCAGGCCCAGCCGACGGAACGCGCGCGTGACTGGCTGTCGGCGCAGATCGATGAACTGCGCCAGAAGCTCGCAAGATCGGAGGAGGCCGTCGAAAAGTTCCGGGCCGAAGCCGGCCTCTTGCAGGGGGCCACGACCACGCTTGGCACGCAGGAAATCTCGGAGCTCAACACGCAGATCACGCTGGCGCGTGCTGCCAGCACGGAGGCGCGGGCGAGAGCCGATTCCATCCGCGACCTGCTGAACAGCAAGGGCAGTGTGGATGCATCTTCGGATGTGCTGGCCTCCGCCGCGGTTCAACGGCTGAAGGAGCAGCGCAGCGATGCCGCCCGCCGCCTGGCCGAACTTTCGGCGACCTATCTGCCCGGCCACCCCAAGATGGTGGCGGCGCAGGGCGAGGTCAATTCGGTCGACCGCCAGATCAGGTCGGAGGCACTGAAGGTCGTCACGAGCCTTGAGGAACAGGCACGGGTGGCAGATGCGCGCGAGAAGTCGCTGCGCGAGAGCCTCGATCGGTTGAAGTCGGCCGAGGCCAGCGCCAACATCGACGACGTTAAGCTCAAGGCGCTGGAACGCGAGGCATCAGCCGACCGCGCATTGCTCGAAACCATGCTGAGCCGTTTCGCCGAGGCCAGTTCGCGGCAGGACCAGTCGGCTCAACCGGGCATGGCGCGGATCATCCAGAGCGCCTCGGTTCCTTCGACGCCGTCCTTTCCCAAGCGCGGTCCCATCGTGCTTCTCATGACCCTGGCCGGCGCCGCGCTCGCCATAGGCCTTGCATTCCTGGCCGAGCTGATGTCTGCCGCGGCACGCCTCACCGAACGCCTGTCCGAACAGGCTCAGCCAGCCGTGGCTCCGGCGCCGCCCGTCTACGCCGTGTCCGCCATGCCGCCGCCTGCACAGCTTGTACCTGCCGCGATCCTCAATGCCGTCCAGCCGGGTCCCGCGGAACCGCCGCGTGCGGCACCGCGTGTTCCGGAAGTGGCCATGATGCCGCAGGTGGCGACCGTCGAGGAGGCAGCCGATTTTCTTCTGTCGCCAGCCGTCAACTCGGCTGCTGCCCAACTTGCGG
>JBGSNJ010000470.1:0-3252 GCA_041739715.1 Aestuariivirga sp. | reverse complement strand
TGCGCGAGACGGCACGCATCGCCGCAGTCCACCACTCGACCATGATCGAGGGCAACCGGCTGACCGAGCCGCAGGTGCGTGAGGTGCTGGCCGGCGCCCACTTTCCTGGACGCGAGCGCGACGAAGCCGAGGTGCGGAATTATTACCGGGCACTCGAATGGGTCGAGGCGAATGCGGGGAAGGACAGGGGGCTCAAAGCGGGCGACGTCAGACGCTTGCACGGGCTGGCGTTCTTCGGTCGCAACCGCAGCTCGGCTTACCGAGACGGCCAGAATGTGATCCGCGACACCAGCACGGGTCGCATCGTTTACATGCCGCCAGAGGCTGGTGACGTACCAAGACTAATGACCGACCTTGTAGGCTGGGTGGACGACAACATGTTGAATGGCGAGCTGCCCGCGCCAATCGTGGCCGGGCTTGCTCACTACCAACTCGCCACTATACATCCATGGTACGATGGCAACGGCCGCACGGCGCGGCTACTGGCGACCCTGATCCTCCACCGGTCGAGCTACGGCCTGAAGGGAATTTACTCGCTCGATGAGCACTATGCCCGCGACCTGGCCACTTACTATCGCGTGCTAAAAGTGGGGCCGTCGCACAACTACTATGAGGGGCGTGCCGAGGCCGAACTGACTGAGTTCTTGAGCTACTTCTGCCTTGGGATGGCGGACGCCTTCGCCAAGGTGCGCGCGGCAGCGGTATCAGCCGGGTCCCGCGCGGCTCCTGACCAAGCAGAGCGCCTGCGCCAGCTCGATCCGCGTCGGCGTCGGCTACTTGAGCTCTTTCGGGTGCAGCACACCGCGACAACGGCGGAGATTGCTCAGCACCTCGGGCTCGGTCACCGGACGGTCGTGACGCTTGCCCGCACGCTGGTCGCGGACGGATTTCTCGAGCTGGCCGATCCGTCACGGAAGAACCGCGCCTATCGGCTGAGTGTCGCCTACAGCGATCTCGTGTCGGCAGCTGACTGAGCCAACCCACCCTCCCGACGCAGCCAGCGTGGAGTCATCAACAGGCGCTGCGACCAGTCGCCGAGGGTTTCTGTCGGCGAGCAGGTTGCCGTGTGACGCGCTCGCGCCCCCACCGAACGGACTGACCGAGCCGTCGACAGACGCAGCAGAGCGCTTCACAAAGCATTAAAGAATCATGTTTAGTAATTTTGTGATTGTGGGGGCATCGAAACATGGCAAATCTTCAGTACATCCTTGCGCGGATCGAGCAGGGGGCTCGCATTCGCGTTGCCACCGACTTCTTCGGGCAGCCCCTGGTGGCCGTCCCGAGACGCTGGTTGCCTGGCTCAAGACGCATCCGACTGACGCTTGAGCAGATGGACATGATTGAGCAGGCGCTTCGCGACCGCAGAGATCGCCGCCGCAAGCCTGGAGGGCGCGGCGCAGGTCCGACCAAGTCGCTGTCACCGGACCGCATCGCGGCGGTATAAGCGGACTAGTTGAAGGGGCGTCAGCTTCCGGTTGGGGGTGGACGGCTGCCCCGGAACACTCCCCACCGACCGACGCGACCACGCGACCACGCGAAGCGTCAAGGCAAGATGCTCGGCCTGCCATCCCCCCCACGCTCAGCCCGGTTACGCTGACCGTGTGAGATGTCGCTGCATTGCAACATAGGATCAAAGAATAGTGCGGACCATGACAAAAGTCGGGCCGGTGGCGTGCAGCGTCTGTTCACACCTCATGCGCCGTGCTAGCTAGCCTCACGATGAAATTTAGAGCTGACAGCGGAACCAGGGTCTGTAGGAGCTGGTCGGAATTGCCGCTGCCGTCTACTCACCGCGTCTACCGGTCGACATTCAAGTTGAAAAAATTTTGATGCAAAACAACACCCTAGAGAGCAATGTGCCCGACCCACATTAGAGCAGGTGCGCAATGAAATCGTTTGTGTTGTTGATTTTGGACGCTCTCCTGTTCTTGATCGCGGTAGTGCTTTCGCTGATCGTCCGAGACGCAGAGCCGCTCCAGTTCAACCGGCTCATTGCTCTCGGACCATACTTGATGGCGACCACGGTGTCGGCCCTCACCCTCTGGCCCATGCTGGGAATTCAGCGTTCGATCTGGCGGCTCAGCCGGCTACCCGATTATCTGACGCTGCTGTTGGGTTCCATCCTCGTGGTTGCTTCGGCCGCGCTGATCGGCTTCGCTTACGACCGCCTTGATAGCGTGCCTCGCTCGCTGCCGATATTGCAGGTGATGATCGCGATGGCGCTGCTCGTCGGAGCGCGTATCGCCGCGAGGCTCCATTATGCCTACCGGTTGCGCCGCCCCCGAAACCTTGACCTGCCCCACGACAAGAACGCGTCAGCCCACAAGCGGGTCCTCGTCGTCGGGATCGGATCCGTCGCGGAGCTGTATCTTCGGGTCGTGAGTGAACGGACGGGCAGCTCGGAGACGATCGTCGGTCTGCTCGGGCACACTGAACGACATGTCGGTCGCACAGTTGCTGGCAAACCCGTGCTTGGCCTGCCGGAGCGCATCGACGAGGTCATGGATCAGCTGGCCGTCCATGGGGTCGCCATCGACGAGATCGTGGTCACCATGAAACGCGCAGCGTTGAGCCAGGAGGCGTTGGACGCTCTGGTCCGACTGCAAACCACGACTGAAATCAAACTTATGTTTATCGATGAAATGCTGGGGCTCGAACCAAACCCGGCTCTGTCGTCGTCCACAGCTCCGGCGCCCTCCAAGCAGTCGAGTCTCCCCGATGCTGCCGCGGATTGTGAGTTTCGCTTGGCCGAGCGCGACCTTCTTGCGATCCGCAGCCGTGGCTTCTGGCATGTAAAGCGCCTGATCGACGTCGCCGGATCAGCCGTCCTGATCGTCGTACTGGCCCCCGTGTTCGTGTTGGTCGGCGTTTCGGTAGCGCTCTCGATGGGCATGCCCGTCGTGTTCTGGCAGCAGCGTCCCGGGCGCGGCGGGCGGCCGTTTCGCGTCTATAAATTCCGAACTATGGGCGCAGCCCGAGACCACTCCGGGCGGCTGTGCTCCGATGCCGAGCGCGTCTCTGGAGTAGGCAACTTTCTGCGGCGCGCTCGCCTGGATGAACTCCCCCAGCTGTTCAACATCTTGGTCGGCGATATGTCGTTTATCGGTCCGCGGCCGCTGCTGCCGCGCGACCAAGTCGGTGTCGATGGCGCGCGGCTCGTGGTGCGGCCTGGTCTGACCGGTTGGGCGCAGGTCGTTGGTGGTCGGGACATCCCCCCCATCGACAAAGCAGCGCTCGACGTGTGGTACGTTC
>JBGSNJ010000434.1:0-2149 GCA_041739715.1 Aestuariivirga sp. | reverse complement strand
ATCGCCGGATTGGCCGGGTTCTTGAACTGCTGCAGCAGCACGTAGCGATCCGGATCGGAGGCGACGATTTCCTCGGCCTTGGCGACCGCACCGCTCATGCCCTTGGCGCCTTCGGTCAGCACCAGTTCCGCGCCGAGCAGGGCCAGCATCTTGCGCCGCTCGAGCGACATCGTCTCGGGCATCGTCAGGATCAGCTTGTAGCCCTTGGCGGCCGCCGCGAAGGCGAGCGCGATGCCGGTATTGCCGGAGGTCGGCTCAACCAGCGTGTTCTGGCCGGGCGAGATCTTGCCCGCCGCCTCGAGCGCCTCGATCATCGACACGCCGATACGGTCCTTGACCGACGAGGTCGGGTTGAAGAATTCCAGCTTGGCCAGCACCCGGGCCTTGGGTTGATACTCGGCCGACAGGCGCGGAAGGCCGACGATCGGCGTGTCGCCGATGGTGTCGACGATGCTTTCGTACAGCCTTCCGCGGCCGGCGGTTGTCCTGATTCCGTTGGATTTCGTCATGTCTGTCTCCTCCATCGTCATGCGGCCAATATGCAAGGCTTGGGCAGAACAGCCGGCCTTCCGGCTCAAGAACCATTCTAGCATGGTTCGCGGGCGGTGCCTTTGCCTTTCGAACCTGTCGCCATATCAGGGAAGGCCGAACTCTCCGCGGATGGCGGCGGTATGTTCCCCGATGAGCGGTGCTGCGTTCACGGCATGCGGGCGCTTGCCGTCGATGCGGATCGGACAGGATGTCGTGTGGACGGGCGTTCCGTCCGCACGATTGACCGTCTGGAGAAAATCGAGGCGCCTGAACGCGGCCTCGCGCATCAAGGTCGGCCAGTCGAGGACCTCGGCGCACCAGACATCGGCCGCCTGAAGGATCGACAGCCAATGTGCCAGGGGCTTCGAGGCGAGATGTCGGGCAAGGGTGCGCTTGATGTCGTCCCGCTCGGAAAAGGCTGCTTTGGGGCCCCGACCGGAGATCGCGGGGAGGCCGACGAGCTCGGCCAGCCGGTCGAGCGGCGTCATGGCTATTGCAAGCCAGCCATCACTGCATTCGTAGACGCCATAGGGGGCCGCAAGATAGGCGTGGGCATTGCGAAATTGCGAGCGTGCCGGAAGCCTGCCGCCGTCGTTCAGATGGGTGGTCAGCACCTCGAACTGGAGGTCGAGTAGCGCTTCGAGCAGGCTCGTCTCCAGATGCGCGCCGCGTCCTGAAATCCCTCGGCGGACAAGGGCTGCGAGGACGCCTTGGACGATGGCGTTGCCGGCCAGCAGGTCCGCAACTGCAAGGCCGAAGGGCACGGGGCCGTCGTCGGCATTGCCGTTGAGCCACATCAGGCCGGAACGCGCCTGCGCCAGCAGGTCCTGGCCGGGCAGGTTCTTCCAGGGACCATCCTCGCCATAGCCGGTGATGCTGGCGTAGACGATGCCGGGGTTGATGGCGCGCGCGCTCTCGTAGTCGAGGCCGAGCCTTTCGATCACGCCGGGACGGAAATTCTGGATGATCACGTCCGCCTTCTGAACGAGTGCGCGAACGGTGGCGAGGTCAGCCTCGGACTTGAAATCCGCCGCAAAGCTTTCCTTGCCCCGGTTGATGGCGTGAAAGAGCGTGGAATCGCCGCCGATCTCGGTGTCGGTGAGGTAGAGGCGGCGGCAGAGGTCGCCGCCATCCGGGCGCTCGACCTTGATGACGCGCGCGCCGAGATCGCCCAGCCGGAGTGCCGCGAAGGGCCCCGACAGGAACTGGCTCATGTCGAGGACGACGATGCCGTCGAGCAGGCCGGGCTCGCGCTTAGCTGCCATTTCGTCAGATCTTCCAGATGCGCTTTGCATTCTTTGAGAAGAGCTTTTCCTTCTCCGAATGGCTGGCGGTCTCGATCAGCGCATGGGTCGCGGCGACCCAGGTGGACAAGGAAGAACCGAGCGTCACGACCGGCCAGTCGCCGCCCCACACGACGCGGTCCCAGCCGAAGGACGTGATGCAGTGCTCGACATAGGGGCGCATGTCGGCGGCGGTCCAATTGTCGGGATTGCCATAGGCGGTGATGCCGGAGATTTTCACAGCCACATTGGGTCGCCTGGCGATCTCGGTGACATTTTCCTTCCAGGGATGCATCTCGCGATCCTTGATTGCCGGGACGCCGCAATGGTCGAGG
>JBGSNJ010000351.1:0-26406 GCA_041739715.1 Aestuariivirga sp. | reverse complement strand
GCTTGGGGCCATCCATGTCCTGACCCATGATTCGATTTCGGTCGGCCCGGACGGTCCGACCCATCAACCCGCAGAGCATCTCGCATCCTTGCGTCTGATGCCCGGCCTCGCTCTCTGGCGTCCCTGCGACGCCGTCGAGACAGCCGTTGCCTGGATCATGGCGCTGGAGCAGACCCAGCGTCCTACGGTCCTCGCCCTGAGCCGCCAGGCGATGCCTTGCCAGGTCCGGGATCAGGAGCAGGTGGTGGCCATCCGCCGCGGTGGTTACGTGCTTAGTGCCGAAGCCGGGCCGCTGGAAGCCGTCATCATCGGGACCGGTTCGGAGGTTGCGCTTGCCATGGACGCGCAAGCCAGGCTCAAGGCGTTAGGCATTCATGTGCGGGTGGTGTCCATGCCGTCGACCGGGCACTTCGACCGTCAGGATCAGGACTGGCGCTCGTCCGTGCTGCCTCCGGGTGTCCCTCGCATTGCGGTGGAGGCAGGCGTGACGGGCTATTGGTACAAGTACGTCGGACTCGACGGTCTCGTGATCGGTGTCGACTCCTACGGACATTCGGCACCATCCGATGATCTCTATGCCCATTTCGGTGTCACCGCCGATGCCATTGTCGCTGCCGTGACGAAGATTCGGAACAATGGCCGGAAATGACCGACAGACCTGCCGCGCCACATTTTCTGCCTGCCTCACGGATTGGTTGCGTTGGGAACCTGCCGGCATTATGCGGTGCTAACCCGCCGCTTCTCCACGAACGGAATTTCACTTCCCCCTTCAACGCGAACTCATGACAGGTTGACATGTACAGACTCGACGAAAAGCTCGCCCGCATCCGCGCCGGAAACTACAAGCGCACAGACTTCATCATCGCCGATGCAAAGGATGGTGACATGGGCCCAAGCATGACCTCGACGGGTCCGAAGCGCGGCAAGGACGGCAAGTGGACACGCTACTACACCCGCCCGGAATTCCTGCACAACATTCGTGCCGTGATCGAGCAGGACATCGTCGACATCATGCTGACCTCTGCGTCCAATCTCGAGGCGCTCGTCGAAATGGGGGCCTATCGCAACAGCGTGGTGAAGCCCGCCATCCGCGCCAATGACACGACCGACGTCTGGGTCGTCCGCGGCGCCAGCTATTCCAAGCAGCCATCGCGCCCCTTCCGCTCGGCCAATATTGCCCGCGTCATGCATGGGGGACTGCGACCGAGCCCGGGTACGCCCGTGACAGGCACGGATCTCGGGCTCTATTCGGTGACGTTCAACAATGACCTTGATCACGACTATGCCTCTCTCGAGGCCTTTACGGCATTCCGCGAGGATGCCGCCCGCAACGGCTTCAAGTATTTCCTCGAGGTCTTCAACCCCAATGTCGACAGCAAGATCGATCCGGAGCAGATACCATTCTATGTGAACGACTGCCTCATGCGCTGCATCGCCGGCGTGACCAAGGCTGACCGGCCGCAGTTCCTCAAGATTCCGTTCAACGGTCCCAAGGCGCTCGACGAACTCGCCTCCTACGATCCGAGCGTCATCGTGGGTGTGCTGGGCGGCGGCGCGGGCACGACGCGGGACTGTTTCGAGCTCATCAATCAGTCCGAGAAGTACGGCGCGCGCGTGGCCCTGTTTGGCCGCAAGATCAACCTTGCGGAGGATCCCCTTGCGATGGTGACCTTCATGCGGGAAGTGGCCAGCGGCAACATCGCGCCGGCCGAAGCGGTCAAGGCCTATCATGCCAGCCTGAAGAAGAACGGAATCGCCCCGATGCGCGAACTGGCGGCCGACAACGAGATCACCGAGAAGGTTCTGAAGGGAGCCTGACATGGCGGACTCGACCCGGCGCGGTTTCGTGACCGGCGGCACCTGGTGCGTCGACATCAACAAGGTCGTCAGCCACTGGCCGCAGGAAGACGGCCTCGCCGAGTATCTCGGCGAAGAGCGCGCCAATGGCGGATCGGGCAGCAACTTCGCCCTCGACATGCGCCAGCTCGACCCCGAGATGCCGCTCGAGACGATCGCGCTGGTCGGTGACGACAATGACGGCCGCTTCCTCATGGACGTGGCCGACAAGGCCCGCATCGATCGCACGCAGATGCACGTCACGACGGCGGCAAACACGCACTACACGGACGCTTTCGTGTCGGAGCGCAGCCACCGGCGCACGCACATCTATTTCCGCGGTACTTCCGCGCTTCTGTCGCCCGATCACTTCGACTTCGGAAAAATCAAGGCGCGCATGCTGCATCTCGGCCTTCCGGGCGTGCATCGGGTCATGGATGGGCCATGGGGCGACGATGCCAACGGCTGGGTCGCGGTGCTCAAGAAGTCGCGTGCCGCCGGCCTGCAGAACAACATGGAGCTGGCGAGTGTCGGCAGCGAGGCGATTTCGCGGATCGTGTCGCCCTGCCTGCCCTATCTCGACACGCTGGTGGTCAATGATGTCGAGATCGGTGCCTTGTCGAACCTCGTGACCTCGCCCGATGGCGTGACCGACATCGCCGCAAGCGAACGCGCGGCGCGTATTGTTCTGGACAAGGGTGTGAAGGACCTGGTGGTCGTCCACTCACCGGTGATTGCCATTGCGGTCGCCCATGACAAGCCGACCGTGTTCAAGCGCTCGGTCAACATTCCGGCTGATCAGGTGGCCAGCGCCAATGGCGCGGGCGATGCCTTTGCGGCCGGCATGATGTATGGCTACCACGAAGGTTGGGAAGTAGAGCTCTGCCTCGAACTTGCGCACGCAAGCGCGGCCTGCTCCCTGCGCAGCCTCGCCACGACAGGCGCCATCGTACCGTGGCAGGAGTGCCTGGCGCTCGCCAACCGGTGGGGTTGGTGGAGCTGATGCCGCAGCCGTCGACATCTCTCTGATGCCGTCATAACCTTCCGGTGACAGATCGCGGGAGGACATGATGGCGCATAACTTTCTCAGTCAGCTGACCGGCTCCTTTGCCATGCCGGCTGCGGAAAACCCAACCGTTGCCATGGTCGAAGCGGCCTATCGCCATCACGGCCTCGACATCCGTTACATCAACTGCGAAGTGCCACCGGAAAGGCTGGGCGATGCGGTCAGGGGCGCCAGGGCCATGGGCTGGATCGGCTTCAACTGTTCGACCCCGCACAAGGTGGCGGTCATCGAGCATCTTGATGGGCTGGGAGAGTCCGCTGCCGTGATGGGAGCCGTCAATTGCGCCGTGCGGCGCGGTGACAAGTTCATCGGCGAGAACACGGACGGCAAGGGCTTTTTACAGTCGCTGCGTACGGCCATCGATCCAGAGGACAAGACGGTCGTGATGTTTGGGGCAGGGGGTGCGGCCCGGGCCATCGGCGTGGAACTGGCTTTCGCGGGTGCAAAACGCATCATCGTCGTCAACCGCAGCGCAGCGCGGGGCAGGGCGCTTGTCGATCTGCTGAACGGCAAGACCGCGGTTGCCGCCGAACTTGTCGTGTCGCTGGAGCCGTACCGGGTTCCCGACGCAGCGCAGATTCTGGTCAATGCCACGTCTATCGGGCTCCATCCCGATGTGGAAGGCCGCATCAATCTCGATGTGACAAGTCTTCGTCCGGGCCTCGTGGTCGCCGACGTCATCACCAATCCTCCGCGGTCGCCGCTGATCCGGGACGCAGAGGCGCGGGGCTGCAGGGTTCTGGATGGACTCGGCATGGTGGTGAACCAGGGCGTCATCGGAATCAAGTACTGGACGGGCCTTGACGTCGACGCGGCCGTGATGCGCCGCAAGCTGGAAGAACTGTTCAGGGCTTAGGCGTTCTGCCGGATTGCTCATTAATAAATCAGCCCGACTGATTTATTGACAAGACGGCAGTTTTGAGTCCTAATCCCTGCCGGCGTGCCGGAGGGGAGTTATGCCTTGCGGTGCCGTTCGAACGACAAAGACACAAAGTCTCAATCCGCCCCGTATCGGGGTCTTGTTTCCATGGGAGGAACTACGTGAAATCTGCATTCAAAGCTGCACTTCTCGGCGCCGCCGCAATTGCGCTGTTCGGCACTGCCCAGGCGCAAGCCGCCGGCATTGGCGCCTGCTTGATCACCAAGACAGAGACCAACCCCTTCTTCGTGAAGATGAAGGAAGGTGCGCAGGCCAAGGCCGCCGAACTGGGCGTTGACCTCAAGGCCTATGCCGGCAAGGACGATGGCGATAACGAAGGCCAGGTCGCTGCTGTTGAAACCTGCATCGCCGACGGCGCCAAGGGCATCCTGATCACGCCGTCCAACACCAAAGCCATCGTGCCGGTGATCAAGAAGGCGCGCGACGCGGGTATCCTCGTGATCGCCCTCGACACGCCGCTCGATCCGATCGACTCCGCCGACCAGACCATGGCGACCGACAACTTCCAGGCCGGCTTCCTCATCGGCGCCTATGCCAAGGCCAAGATGGGCGATGCCGCAAAGGACGCCAAGATCGGCTTCCTCAACATCAATCCGCAGCAGGTGACTGTCGATGTGCTGCGCAACCAGGGCTTCATGTCGGGCTTCGGTATCGACGTGAAGAACGCCAACGTGATCGGCGACGAGGATGATCCGCGCATCGTTGGCCACGACTACACCAACGGCAATCCGGAAGGCGGCCGCAAGGCCATGGAAAACCTTCTCCAGATCAATCCGGACATCAACGTGATCCACACCATCAACGAACCCGCAGCGGCAGGCGCCTATGAGGCGCTCAAGGCCGTGGGCAAGGAAGGTCAGGTGCTCATCATGTCGGTCGACGGCGGTTGCCCGGGTGTGAAGGACGTCGCTGCTGGAGTGATCGGCGGAACCTCGCAGCAGTATCCGCTGCTGATGGCTGCGCTTGGCGTGGAAGCAATCAAGAAGTTCGCCGACACGGGCGAGAAGCCCGGCGTGACCGAAGGCAAGAACTTCTATGACACTGGCGTCGCGCTGATCACCGACAATCCGGTCGAGGGCGTGCCATCGATCACCACCAAGGAAGGCCTGGAAAAGTGCTGGGGTTGATCCCCGCGCGATTTCGTTGAAGACTCTAACCGACACGAAGGGCGGCCCGCGTGGCCGCCCTTCCCATAAATGAGAGAAGCCGGAGAAAAGCTGGCGAAGGGGAGACGGGGAATGGCCAAGGCACAAGAGTTCGAGAAGGCTCTCGACGAGAGCGACAGGTCCGTCGCGTCATTCGAACATGCAAGATCACCGATCGAAAAGATCCAGCACTTCTTGCATTCGAATCAGGCTGCCGTTCCGCTGATCGTGCTCGTCATGTCGGTGGCGATCTTCGGCTTGCTGGTCGGCACCAAGTTCTTCAATCCCTTCTCGCTGACCCTGATCCTCCAGCAGGTGGCCATCGTCGGCATCGTCGGGGCCGCGCAGACGCTGGTCATCCTGACCGCTGGCATCGATCTCTCGGTTGGCGCGGTCATGGTGCTGTCCTCTGTCGTGATGGGGCAGTTTACCTTCCGGTACGGCATACCTGTGCCGATCTCCATTCTCTGCGGCCTGGTGACGGGCACGCTCTGTGGTTTCATCAATGGCTGGCTGGTCGCCCGCATGAAGCTGCCGCCGTTCATCGTGACTCTCGGCACCTGGCAGATCTTCAATGCGATCAAGTATCTCTACTCCGCCAATGAAACGATCCGTACTCAGGACATTGAAGCGCAAGCGCCGTTGCTGCAGCTCTTCGGCACGCAGTTGAAACTGGGCGGTGCTGTATTCACCCTGGGCGTGATCTTTATGGTGCTTCTGGTTGTCTTTCTCTGGTACGTGCTGAACTACACGGCGTGGGGTCGAAGACTCTATGCCGTTGGTGACGATCCGGAAGCGGCAGCACTATCGGGTATCCGCGTTGACCGCATGTTGATCACCACCTACACGCTGGCGGGGTTCATCTGCGGCATCGCGGGTTGGGTGCTCATCGGCCGCATCGGCTCGGTGTCGCCGACCGCGGGCGAATTCGCCAACATCGAGTCCATCACGGCCGTGGTGATCGGCGGCATTTCGCTCTTCGGCGGGCGCGGATCCATTCTCGGCATGATTTTCGGCGCATGTATCGTGGGCGTGTTCTCGCTGGGTCTGCGCCTGCTTGGTACAGACCCGCAGTGGACCTATCTGCTCATCGGCGTGCTCATCATCGGCGCCGTCACGGTCGACCAATGGATCAGAAAGGTATCAGGCTAATGGCACAGGAACCGATCCTCACCGCGCGCAGGCTGGTCAAGCGCTATGGCCGCGTGACGGCCCTCGACAACGCGGATTTCGATCTCTACCCGAACGAAATCCTGGCTGTCATCGGCGACAATGGTGCGGGCAAGTCGACGCTGATCAAGGCCATCTGCGGCGCCGTGCAGCCGGACGAGGGCGAGATCAAGCTCGAAGGCCAGACCCTGAACTTCAAGTCGCCCATGGATGCGCGTCAGGCGGGTATCGAGACGGTTTACCAGAATCTCGCGCTCTCGCCTGCGCTTTCCATCTCGGACAACATGTTCCTGGGCCGCGAGATCCGCAAGGAGGGTGTGCTCGGATCATGGTTCCGCATGCTCGACCGCAATGCGATGGAAAGGCGCGCGCGCGAAAAGCTCACGGAGCTGGGTCTGATGACCATCCAGAACATCTCGCAGGCCGTGGAAACCCTGTCAGGCGGCCAGCGCCAGGGCGTTGCCGTGGCGCGCGCCGCGGCATTCGGATCCAAGGTTGTCATCATGGATGAACCGACTGCTGCTCTCGGCGTGAAGGAGTCGCGCCGCGTGCTTGAACTCATCCTCGACGTCAAGCGGCGCGGACTTCCGATCGTGCTGATCTCGCACAACATGCCGCATGTCTTCGAAGTGGCCGACCGGATCCACATCCACCGCCTCGGCCGCCGCCTCTGTACCATCAATCCGAAGGATTTCAGCATGTCGGACGCTGTCGCCTTCATGACGGGCGCGAAGGAACCGCCGGCAGAGTTGAAGGCTGCCTAGCCGGCCAAGATCAATGGCCGGCGACGCCGCCTGACGGCCGCCGGTCATCATGGCCGCCGTAGAGGAGGCCGGGAACTGGCTTCCGCTTGGCCATTGCATCATTGCCGGAGCTTGCTGTTGCATCGGTTGCCACCTTGGCCGGACCGATGAGGATGGCCTCCGCGGCGCCCCATTCGGACTGCTCCACCACCTTGTGACCCATGGCCTCGAGCTTCTCCCGCGTGTCCGGCGATAGGGCAAAGGGCTCGACGGCCATCTGGTCCGGCAGCCACTGATGATGCATGCGTGGCGCATTCACGGCTTCCTGGATAGTCATGCCATGTTCGATCACGTTCAGGATAACCTGAACCACGATGGTGATGATGCGCGAACCGCCCGGTGACCCAAGAACCATGAAGGTCTTGCCATCTTTGGTCACGATCGTCGGACTCATGGAACTCAGGGGCCGCTTGCCGGGCGCAATGGCGTTGGTCTTGCCCTGCACCAGTCCGAAGAGGTTTGCCACACCGGGCTTGATGGTGAAATCATCCATCTCGTCGTTGAGGAAGAAGCCGGTATCGTCTGCAATGACCTTTGCGCCGAAAAGGGCATTGATCGTGTAGGTGACGGAAACGGCGTTTCCCTGCGCGTCGACAACGGAATAGTGCGTCGTCTCTGTGCCGCCATGCGGTGGTGTGCCGGGCCGGACATCTTCCGATTTCGCCGCCTTGCCGAGGTCAACTCTCGACCGGATGTCCGCGGCATAGACCTCTGACAGCAGCTGATCGAGCGGGTTGCTGACGAAGGCCGGGTCGCCGAGCAGAAAGTTCCGGTCGACGAAGGCGTGGCGCATCGCTTCTGCCATCACATGAAGTGATTGCGCGGAATGCCAGCCGAACTCTGCGATGGAATAGCCTTCGAGAACGTTCAGGATCTGGCAGATGGCCGTTCCACCGGAGCTTGGCGGCGGCGCCGAAATGATCTCATAGCTGCGATAACTGCAGCGCACCGGCTTCTCCTCTGAGACCGAATAGCTCTCGAAGTCCTTCTTCGAGAGAATGCCGCCATTGATGCTGCTGGCCGCCACGATCCGGTCCGCGATGGATCCCCGATAAAAGGCGTCAGGGCCTTGTTCGGCGATCGACCTGAGGGTGGCGGCGAGGTTTGACTGGACCAGCCGATCGCCGGCCGACGGCGGCTTGCCATCCTTCAGGAAGATCGAGGCCACGTTCGGTTCGGCGGCGAGGGAGTCCGCCGCACGGGACAGGATGTCGACATCTCCCTGATCGAGGATGAAGCCCTCTTCGGCCAGACGGATGGCTGGCGCCATGACCACGTCGCGCGGAAGCGTGCCATAGTCCTTGAGGAGGGTGTCGAGGCCGAGGACGGTACCGGGAACCGCAACAGCGAGGTAGCCCCGGAGGCTGAGGTCCTTGATCACCTCGCCCTTGTCGTCGAGATACATGGCTTCGGTCGCCGCCAGGGGTGCCTTCTCGCGGAAGTTCAGGAAGACGTCCCGGCCGTCGGCGAGGTGCAGCGTCGCAAAGCCGCCGCCGCCGATGTTTCCGCAACAGGGATTGACCACCGCCAGGGCATAACCCACGGCAACAGCGGCATCGACCGCCGTTCCTCCCTTGCGCAGTATCTCGGCCCCTACTTCTGACGCGATGCGCTGGGACGTCACCACCATGCCATTCGGGTAGGTGACGGGCGGGCGGGTTGCGGCCACTGCCGGTCCGGCGAGCAGGAACGAAAGGAAGATGGTAACCAGGGTCCTTCGGTACCCGTGCGGCATGGCGTGGTCCTCCGAAGCTGTGCGGCGCGATGCGCGATCCTGCGGCATCCGGCGCGCAACTACAAGCCGCAGAGACTTTCCGCCGCGGTCATGACGGTCACTCGGTAGACAGCGTTAGCCTTCCGCGCCATAGTTGCAAGAAACGGAGGAGAGCCATGGATAACCTGTCGCGTCGCGGAGTCCTGAAGGGTGCAGCTTCGGCAGCGCTTGCCGCCGCTTTGCCAATGCCGGCCGTGCTGAGCGCCAGCACGATCAAGATCGGCGTGGTGCAGCCCTTTTCGGGCGGTCTCGAGCTCTTCGGTAATCAGGCCAAGCTTGGTTTGGATCTTGCGGCGGCCGAGATCAATGCGGCGGGGGGCATCGGCGGCTCTATGGTCGAACTGATCTACGAGGACGACAAGACAGATCCGAAGACGGCCGTCGAACGCGCCACGTCATTGATCCGCAAGGATGGTGTGATGGCGATTTCCGGCCCCATCACCTCGAACAATCGCGATGCCATGATGCCGACCATGAGCCGATCGAAGGTGCCGCTGCTCTACGCGACAAACTACGAGGGCGGCGGCTGCGACCGCTATCTCTTCTCCTTCAACACGGTGCCCAATCAGGAGCTCGAACAGCTCGTCCCCGCACTCAAGGAAAATGCTGGCGATAGCTTCTACATGTTCGGCGCCGACTATGTCTGGCCGCAGAAGATGTTCGAGGCGGCCGAGACCATCGTGACCGGCCTTGGCGGAAAGTCGGCGGGCAAGGAATTCACGCCCTGGGGCGTGAAGGACTTTGCGCCGGTTGTGCGGCGGGTCAAGGACTCGGGAGCCAAGTGCCTGCTGTTCGCATTGCCCGGTGCCGATGGCATCACATTCATCCGTCAGGCGGAGGATCTCGGCCTGCTGAACGACGTGACGGTCGGCTTCCTCGGCTTTGCCGAGACCTATCTCGGCGCCTTCGGCGAGGGCAAGGGCCAGAACATGTGGGTGACCGTTCCCTTCGCTGCATCGATGACCGATCCCGGCCCGGCGGAATTCGTGGCGAAGATCCGCAAGGCGGCCGGTGACGGAGTACCGATCTCGCACTATGCCTTCACGCACTACAATTCACTCAACGCGGTCAAGGCGGCGCTCGAGAAGTCGGGCAAGATGGATTCGGAGGACCTGGTGGACGGCCTCACGGAACTGAACGTCAAGACGCCGACGGGCGACATTCTCATCGGCAAGGATCATCACGTCACGATGAACATGTTCCTTGCCAAGACGGAAGGTGCCAGCCTTGCGGTTGTGAAGCCGCTGGGTGCGATTGCTCCTGCGCCCGGCTGCGCCTGATCCCGCGTGCTGTGGCTGGAGCACCTCGTCAAGACATTTGGCGGGGTCACTGCGGCAGATGATATCTCGCTTGACCTTCAGAGCGGCGAGATGCGGGCCATCATCGGGCCGAACGGCTGCGGCAAGACCACGCTGTTCAATCTGATCACGGGTTATCTCCAGCCCGAGTCGGGGCGCGTGGTTTTCGAGGGCAGGGACATTGCCAGGCTGGCGCTCTACCAGGTGGCAAGGCTGGGCATCGTCCGGAAATTCCAGGTCCCATCGCTCTTCGCCGGACTGACGGTCGAAGAAAACCTGTGGATTGCCGGCGCGGCCGAACCATCCGATCTGCTGTCGCGCTTTGACCTGGGAGCGGTGCGCAGCCAGAACGCCGGAACGCTTGCTCATGGTCAGAAGCAATGGCTGGAACTGGCAATGACGCTGGCGGCCCGGCCACGCCTCCTGCTTCTCGACGAACCTGCTGCCGGACTGACGGCCGCCGAACGTGGGAAAACGGTTGAACTGGTCAAGGGGCTGCGCAAGGACTTTGGCCTTGGCATCATGCTCATCGAGCATGACATGCGCTTTGTCGAAGCACTCGAATGCCCGGTTTCGGTGATGGACATGGGCCGCATCATTGCCGCCGGCACCTTTGCAGAAGTCCGCCGGGACCCGCGTGTCCGTGAGGCCTATCTTGGAGTCGCCGGTGCTTGAGATTCAAGAGCTGCATGCCGGCTATGGCGGTGGCGAGGTGCTGCGCGGGCTCTCGCTTGGCGTGGCGCATGGCGAGATCGTGGCGCTTCTTGGCCGCAATGGCATGGGCAAGACAACGCTCCTGCGCTGCATCATGGGATTGCTGCCACACACCGCCGGCAGCATCAGGCTGGAGGGCCAGGCGCTGTCAGGCCTCGACTGCTTCGAGATCGCGCGGCGGGGTGTTGCCTATGTTCCTCAGGGCCGCGAGATCTTCGGGCAGTTGACGGTGGAGGAAAATCTCAGGCTTGCAGCGCTGCGCGGCGGAACGATCGAGACTGGTTACGAACTCTTTCCGGGTCTCAGGGCGAGGGCCAGGGATCCCGGCGGCAGCCTTTCGGGCGGGCAGCAGCAGCAGCTTGCGATCGCCCGCGCCATGGTTGCGAAGCCGAGGCTTCTTCTGCTCGATGAGCCGTCCGAAGGCATCCAGCCGTCTGTGGTGAACGAGATCGCGGATATTGTAACACGTTCGGCCCGATCCATGGGCCTGTCCGTGCTGCTGGTCGAGCAGAACACCGACCTCGCCCTGCGTGTGGCGGATCGTGCCGTCTTCGTCGATCATGGCATCGATGCAGCGTCCATCGCGTCGCGTGCCGTCACGCGCGAGATCCTGGCGTCATACATGGAGCTTTAGGTGGACCGCATCCTGATCTTCCTTCTCGATTCCTCCAACGCCATCCTGGTTCTGATGCTGGTATCGCTCGGGCTCGCGGTCATCTTCGGACTGATGAACGTGATCAACATGGCCCATGGCGAATTCCTGGTCCTGGGCGCCTATGGCGTGCTGACCTTGCAGTGGGCTGGCCTTCCCTTCGCCGCCTGTCTGGCGATCGCTCCCATGTTGGTTGCGCTGATTGGCCTTGCCGCGGAGGAGCTTCTCATCCGCCGAACCTATGAGCGCCTGCTCGATACGATCCTTGCGACCTGGGGACTCTCCCTGGTCTTGCGCCAGGGCTTGGTGTTGATCTACGGGCCCGGCTCGCATGCCGTGGCCGCGCCGGACATGGGCAGCGTTCCGGTCTTCGGCGAAGTCTATCCGGTCTATCGCCTGGTCGTCATGGCCCTCAGTGCGGCGGCGATCGCCTTCACGTTCTGGGTCTTCTTCCGGACGGCTCTCGGTCTGCAGGCGCGGGCGGTCATCGCCAACCGCAACATGGCGGCCTGCCTCGGCATCAATACCCGGATGCTCGACCGGCTGACCTTCGCCTTCGGCGCGGGGCTTGCAGGACTGGCCGGAGCGGTGATGTCGCCGCTGATCTCGGTCGACCCAAATGCCGGACTAGGCTGGCTCGTGCCCGGCTTCCTGTCGATCCTGGTGGCGGGACTCGGATCCCTCTCCGGTCCCATCGTCGGTGCGGCCGGCGTCGGTGCGGTCGATAGCCTGGCCGCGGCCATCTCGTCGCCGGTCTGGGCACAGCTGACGGTCTTCGTCGCGGCTATCATCGTCATTCGATTCTTCCCGCAGGGACTCATGGCCCTGAAGCGTCGCGAGGCCTGATGTCGCGACTTTCCGTCATCGAAATGGTGGTGCTGGTCTTCTTTGTCCTGCTGCCGCTGGCAATGCCAACATGGGCCCTGTCGGACTTCGCCATTTACTTCACTTATGCGATCTTCGCCGTGAGCCTCGCATTCCTGTGGGGCCATGTAGGGCTACTCAGCCTCGGGCATGCGGTCTACTTCGGCCTTGGTGCCTATGCGATGGGAGTGGTAACGCTCGGCATGACCGCCTTGCCAGGTTGGAGCGTAATTGGCGTGATCCTGGCGGTGCTGGTTCCGGGCATCGTCGCCTTCGTTCTTGGGAGCTTCTTCTTCGCGAGCAGGGGGCTGACAGGTGCCTTCTTTGGCATTGTCACGCTGGCTCTGGCCTTTGTCTTCGAGCGCATGGCCATCAGCTCGACCTGGCTTGGCGGCATGAACGGCCTCATGAGTATCCCGCCTGTCGTCGTCTTCGGATATGAGATCTATGATCCGCTCATGCTTTACTTCGGACTGCTCGGCCTTCTGGCGCTGACCATCCGGCTCCTGCAGGTGGTCATGAGGTCGCGCTTCGGATTGCTGCTGGCCGGCGTGCGGGAAAACGAACTCCGGGCGGCGACGCTGGGTCATCAAACGGCACGGCTCAAGGTCTGGGCCTTCACGCTCTCCGGCATGATCGCCGGGCTCGCCGGCGCGCTCTTCGTCTCGCAGTTCGGTTTTGCATCGCCCTCGCTGATCGGGTTTTCGCTCTCTGCCGAGGCGCTCATCTGGGTGGCGCTGGGCGGACGGAGCAACTTGCTCGCCGCAGCACTTGGCGCCATCTGCGTCCGCTTTCTGGAAAGCCAGCTGTCCGGTGCTCTGGGCACCGTCTGGCCGGTGGTTGCGGGGCTTCTGTTCATGACTTCGGTGGTTTTCCTGCCGCGCGGCCTGTTCGGAGAGGCGATTGCGCGTCTTCAGGTCGCCGGCCGCAGGTCAGACCCATCGTGATTTTGTCGGCCGGGGAAAGTGGTCCATCATCGCCGTCAGACGTATCCAAGGGCAGATCGCGCAGACCTTTTGCCAATTGCCGAGAGATCAGATTGTGCAGCCAACCCAATTGATATCGCTTGCCACGGCGCTGCCGCCGCACGTGATCGAGCAGCGCGAGGCGGCTGCCTTCGCGGCGGAAGCCTTTGGCAGTCGCTACCCCGATTTCGCAAGGCTTGCTGGAGTCTTCATGAACTCTGGCATCCGCCGCCGCCATGCCGTTCGGCCAATCGAGTGGTACCGCGAGCCGCTTGGCTGGCCCGAGCGGACGGAAGCCTTCGTGTCGGGTGCTGGTGATCTCTTCGTCGCAGCGGCGAAACGCGCTCTGGAGGTTGCGCGGCTTACTGCCGCCGAGATTGACACGATCGTGACCGTCTCCTCGACGGGCGTGGCCACGCCCAGTCTCGAAGCGCGCGTCGCGATGCGTATGGGATTCCGTCCAGACGTGGAGCGCGTGCCGGTCTTCGGTCTTGGATGCGCCGGCGGCGTGTCGGGCCTTTCGATCGCCGCGCGGCTGGCGCGGTCCCGGCCGGGCTCGACCGTGCTTCTCGTTGTGGTGGAGACCTGCACGCTGTCGTTCCGGCTTGATCAGCTGACCAAGGCCAATATCGTTGCAACAGCACTGTTCGGCGATGGTGCCGCAGCCTGTGTCGTGAGGACCGCCGATACGGGTCTCGCGGATGTCGAGATGAGCGCGCAGCACACGTGGCCGGACACGCTCGACATCATGGGCTGGTCGGTGGATGCCGAAGGTCTTGGCGTCATCTTTGACCGCGACATTCCGCCATTTGCCGAGGCGAACTTCGGGCCTGCGATGACGGGAATGCTCGGACGATCCGGGCTTGAGCTCACCGACATCGAACGTTTCGTATGCCATCCGGGTGGTGCCAAGGTTGTCACGGCGTTGGAGCGCGCCTTGTCGCTTCAACAGGGAACCCTGGAGGACGAGCGCGCGGTTCTTGCCGACTGCGGAAACATGTCGGGACCAACTGTATTCTTTGTTCTCGAAAGGGCGATCCGGTCTGGACTTCCCTCGCGCACCCTCTTGACGGCCATGGGGCCGGGGTTCACGGCGAGCTGCGCGGCATTGCGGACGGCGGCATGACCTCGGCGGTCATCCTGCTCGTTCTCGTGACAGCCGAGCGGCTCGCCGAACTGTGGTGGGCGCGAAGGAACACCGAACAGTTGATGAAGCTGGGCGCCATCGAACATGGGGCGTCCCACTATCCGCTGATCGTCGGACTTCATGCGGCCTGGTTGGGCGGCCTCTGGTTCCTGGGCTGGGCGCATCCGGTCTCCGTTTTCTGGCTCTGCGTGTTCCTGCTACTGCAGCTAGGCAGGGCATGGGTCCTGATCAGTCTGGGCCGGCGCTGGACGACCCGCATTGTGGTGCTGCCGAATGAGCCACTCGTAAGGACAGGACCCTATCGCTTCCTCTCGCATCCCAACTATGTGGTCGTTGCTGGCGAGATCGCAGTGCTTCCCTTGTGTCTTGGACTCCCCTGGTATGCGGTTGCCTTTTCCATTGCCAATGCGGTGGTGCTGATGATCCGCCTCCGGTCGGAAACAGCGGCCCTTGCCGGTTCGGTTCATGGCTTCGGCAAGTAGTCCGGTCGACCAGAGAGTTCCGCTCTCCATATGGCTGGGCTTCGTCATGATGTGCCTTGGCATGTTCATGGCAATCCTCGACATTCAGATCGTCGCGACCGCGCTGCCGACGATTCAGTCAGCGCTTGGCGTTGCGCCGGACCGCATGAGCTGGATCCAGACGGCCTATCTAATCGCCGAAATCATCGCCATTCCGCTCACCGGCTTCTTCACCCGGCTTCTGGGCATGAGGCTGCTCTTCATGTCCGCTACTGCCGTTTTCACGCTGGCGTCAGTTGGGTGCGCGGCAAGCGGCAGTTTCGAAGTTCTGATCTTCTGGCGGGTGATTCAGGGCTTCGCAGGCGGAGCCTTGATTCCTGCTGTCTTTTCGGCTGTGTTCCTCTTCTTCCCTGTCAACCGGCAGGGGCTGGCCACCAGCATTGCAGGCGTGATCGCCGTTCTCGCGCCGACTCTGGGACCAAGCATCGGAGGTTGGGTGACGGAGGCGTGGTCGTGGCATTGGCTGTTCCTGATCAACCTCTTGCCCGGCATCGCTGCCGTAGTTGCCGTCTTCTTCCTCCTGCCGCGAAGGACGGTGGCGTGGAGCGAGTTGCGCAGGCTCGACATCGTCTCGCTGTTGCTTCTTGCCGTCGCGCTGGCTGCCCTTGAAATCGGTCTGAAGGAAGCGCCGGAGAGCGGATGGCTGTCCGGAATCACCTTGGCGCTGCTTGCCCTGTCGGTGATCTCGGCGGTCAGCTTCGTCGGAAGATCGTTGCGAGGGGTTCATCCCATCGTTGACCTCAGGCTTTTCCGTGATCGCAATTTCAGCATCGCCTGCCTCTTGAGCTTCCTGCTCGGCATCGGCCTCTTCGGATCCGTTTACCTGATGCCGGTCTTTCTCGCCTTCGTTCGCGACCACGGGGCGTTGCAGATCGGGCTGATCATGCTGGTGACCGGTGTCACGCAGCTCTTGTTTGCACCATTGGCTGTGCAGTTCGATCGGCGGATAGACGCGCGCCTCCTGTCGGGCATCGGGTTCCTGTTGTTCGGTCTTGGATTGGGCTGGAGCGCCTTTCAGACCCCTGAAACAGACTTTGACGGAATGTTCTGGCCGCAGGTCCTTCGTGGGGCTGCGATCATGTTCTGCCTCTTGCCGCCGACGCGGCTGGCACTGGGTGAACTCGAGAAGTTGCGCGTTCCGGATGCGAGCGGAGTCTTCAACCTGATGCGCAATCTGGGCGGCGCCATTGGCATCGCCCTCATCGACACCATCATTTTCGGCCGTGCGCCAGGCCACGGGGAAGCCCTGCTGGCGCAGCTACAGGCTGGTGATGTGGGAGCGGCAGATTTCGTTGGCGTTCCGCTCGACGAGTTCGAGGCCCTCTCGCAAGGCTCCATTGACGTTGAGGCGATCGGGATGCTTCAGACAGCCATCGAAAAGGCTGCAATGACCATGGCCGTCAACGAGGCCTGGGCGGTGCTGTCGGTGATGACGCTTGCGGCCCTGCTGCTGCTGCCCGCGGCACGCAAGCCATCGCAGATCTGAGGCCTTCACAGATCGCGATCTGCCATCCAGGTCCGGAGCCTGGCGAGATCGGACTCCGTCCATCCGGCTGGCGAGGTGACCGCCACCCAGCCGTCGAGGTAGTGCGTGGCGGCATAGACATGCCCCTTGCCGCGCGGGGTCAGCGTTGCCGTCATCATGTCGCAGATCAACTGCAGGAAGGTCACCACCGGAACCCAGACCAGCCTCGGAGATACATCGGGGCCGCGCGGCGACTTCATCCAGGCCGGAGGCCGCCAGAGACTGCTTTCCTCGAAGAAGGTGATGGGATCGGATGCGTACTGCAGATAGACCATCCGCATCGGTCCCCAGCTTGCGCCGGGAATGTCGAGATGATTGGTCTGGCTGGTGAAGCGGAACAGCGAGCTGTCGCGGAACCTGGGCAGCCACGCCGGCGTGCCAGGCACGCGTTCTGCCGTGACCTTGTTCCATGTGCGGCTGGCAAATGGCGGGCCGGCCCACAGCGCGCCGTGGTAAGGTTCGGCCACGATGTCGAAGAAGTCGGCCGCCAGATCGGAATTCAGCGAACCGAGACTCAGTCCGAAGAGATAGAGCCGGGGCCGGGAATCGGCGGGCAGCTTGCGCCAGTGGCCGTATACCGTGCGGAACACCGCTTCCGCCGTCTCGTGACCGTATTCCGGTTCGACGAGAAGCGACAGCCAACTGGGAAGGTAGGAGTACTGCACGGAGACCGATGCAATGTCGCCGCGGTGCAGGAACTCGACAGGCGTCATGCCGGACGGGTCAACCCAGCCCGTTCCCGTCGGCGTCGCGATGACCAGCAAGGATCGGTCAAAGGCGCCGGTCCGGATCAGTTCTGCCAGCGCCAGTGCGGCCCGGTCTTCGGCCGTGTCGGCCGAATTGGCGCCCACATAGATCCGCAAGGGCTCCATTGCCGGACCGCCGGTCAGCGCTTCGATGTCGGCGCGGGTGGGAGCAGCGACGACACGGTTGCGCCCCTGGGCGCCAAGATTGTCCCAGGAGATCAGCGACTGAGGGCTGCCGGTCTTGTTCGGATCGATTGGTGCAGCCATCTCGGGCGGCAGAAAGGCATCGACACGGCGGTAGGTGTTGTCAAGGAAACGCAGGGCGCCGGTCAGAATCACGCCGCTGCCGATTGCCCAGAAGACAACGGCAGCCAGGATCAAGCCGGCGAGATAGGCGACGCGGTCGGGCATGACCCAATCCAGCCGCGCGGCGGAGATGAGGGTGACGCGGCGAAACAGCCGCCCGATCATCAGTATCACCGTTGCGGTCGCTAGGCTCACCGCAGCGATGGTGAAGGGTCGCGCGCTTTCGACCGGCGGCATGCCCATCACCGCGTGGATTGCGTTCTGCCATCCGGTGGCCTGCGACAATCCGTAGATCATGATTGCGGCCGCGATCGCGATCGCGGCAAGCCGGAATCGCCGTTCTCCCTGCCGCGATGCTGTAGGCAGCCCAAGCCACGTCCACAGGAATCCGGTCCCGGCGCCGACACCATAAAGGGCCGCAAAGGAAAGCCCTGCCACGGCGCCTTGCAGCATGCCGGTGCGGGGAATGAGGCTTGGAGAAAGGGCTGCAAGAAAGGCCAAAGCGCCCAGAACAAGGCCAAGTGCCTGGGGCGGCGAAAGCAGCGGGCGATCCCGGTATTTCAGTTGGCGGTCAGGCATGAAGTCTCGGAGTGGAAGGGCAGGGGCGCTGCGCCTTTGCCTCTTGCGGGGACGGGGCGGCAGGGCAAGTGAATAGCATTACTTGCCGTGACATGCGTCGGCAACTGTTCCATACATCCGCGAGCTGAAAGATGATCGCATGCCCTCCTTGGGGGGAAAGCGGCAGGGGATATAGACATGGGCACCGAAGGTCATGACTGGAACCGCCTGCCATGGTGGTGCTGGGCCGCTCCGCTTCTGGCGGCCGTACTCGCCGTGGCCAAGCTGACCCACCTGATCGCGCCGGCTGGCCTCGTCTTCGTGGTGCTGGCCGTAGCGTTCCTCGGGGGAGCCGTATTTGCGGCCGTCCACCACGCCGAAGTCCTCGCCGTGAGGATCGGCGAGCCCTTCGGTTCGATTCTTCTGGCGTTGGCGATCACCACACTGGAAGCCGGCCTCATCATCTCCGTCATGGCGTCGGGTGCGGGCGGCAGTGACGTTGTGGCGCGTGACACCGTGTTTTCCGTGGTGATGATCGTTCTCAACGGCATCGTGGGGTTCTGCCTCGTCATTGGCGGTGCGCGTCACTTCGAGCAGGAATTCAGGGTTCAGGGTGCGGCAGGGATCCTGAGCGTGATCGCGACACTGGCCATCGTGGCGCTCGTTCTGCCGAACTTTACGCTGACGACGGCAGGTCCGATCTACGCACCAAGCCAGCTGTTGTTCGTCGGTGCGGTGTCCTTGCTACTCTATATCGTCTTCGTCTTCGTGCAGACGGTACGGCATCGGGATGATTTCGTCATCGAAGACAGCACCGCAAGTCATGGCGAGCCGCCGGGCAATCGCAGCGTCCTCATCAGTTCGCTACTGCTGATCGTAAGTCTGGTCGTGGTGATCTTCCTGGCGAAGTCGCTGTCGCCCTTGCTCGGTGCCGCTGTCGTGAAGGCCAATCTTCCGCTGTCGATCGTCGGCGTCATCATCGCCATCATCGTGCTGTTGCCGGAAGGCCTCACGGCGATGAAGGCGGCCCGCCGCAACCGCCTGCGGACAAGCCTCAATGCCTCGTTGGGGTCTGCGCTGGCCAGTATCGGCCTGACAATTCCGATTGCTGCCGTCGCGTCCGTTCTCCTGGGCGTGCCGCTGGTGCTGGGTCTCGACGGCGAATCCATGGTGCTCCTGACGCTCACGCTCTTTGTCGCGTCCCTGACACTGTCGACCGGCCGCACCACCGTTCTACAGGGTGCGGTTCATCTGGTGATTTTCTGCGTCTTCGTGTTTCTGTCGGCAATTCCCTGACCGCGGCCGTGGTGCCATCAGACGGACACCTGCGGGCTTGGCGGGCATCGTCGGCGTCAGGGGAGCGGCACGTCGCGATCAATCTCTGCGGACTGGCCTGATTTCCATCGCGCGAGACGGTCGTTCGCGGGTTCGGCGTCGCCGAATTCGCGCGACAGCAGAACCGCGACCGTGACGGCCACCGGGCCTGATGTCACGGCGAAGGAGAGCGCCAGAACCAGAACCGCGATCATGCCTTGCGGCGAATTTGAAATCATGTTGCCGATGCCGCTGACATCGGCCAGCAACATGGCGGCCAGGACAATCCACCCGAGGAGGATTCCGATGGCGTTCCATTTCAACACGAACTTCACAAGGCGCGGCATGGGATACTCGTTTCCGCCGGCAATCGGACCTCAGAACACCGGCCGGCGCGGTTCCTCGTCGGTGGTGCGGGGTATGATGGCAAACCCGGCGATCAGCACCGTAGCAGCCAGCAGCACGGCCGGCCAGTGAATGCCTGTCGCACTCGAAATCAGCCCAAAGAGCAGGGGGCCCATCGCCGACGTCAGGCGGTTCACCAATGCTGCAAAGCCAAACATTTCGGCGGCTTCTGTCTCGATGACGAGTTGCGCAACCAGGCTGCGGGCCATCGCGTTGGTCGGGCCAAGCGCCAATCCGAGGCAGAGCGACACGGCGAGACCGGCCCACCAGCCATGGCCCTTGAGCAGCAGGGTGATCAGCAGCACCCACACCGGCAGCAGGCCGAACAGCAGCCGCAGCGGGTCGATGCGCCGCGCCAGCCAGCCGGCCAGCAGCGTCGTCGGAATCGAGAGAAGGCTGAAGATGGCGCTCAGCAAGGCGACGTTGCTCACTGAGAGTCCGAAGCTGCTCGCCAGCATGATGGGCGTGAAGAGAGCCACGGTCGACACGGCTCCCGTGGCAAGATGCACGCCGATGATCATGCGCGGCAAGGTACCGCCGCGCCGCCAAAGCCTTGCTGTCGACAGGACCTGCCGGAACGACGAGGACCACAGGCTGCCCGTGGCGTGGGTCGTGGCCGTCGATGCCATGGCGCGCAATCCGAGAATCGCGATGCCGCCAAGCAACGCGTAATAGATGCCGACGACCACGAAGGTCAGCGAAAAGATCGCGGCGGCGCTGCCGGACACGCCTGCGTGGAGAAAGGCGCTGCTCATGCCGTAACACAGCAGGCCGCCGATGTAGCCCAGTCCCCAACCCAGGGCCGAAAGACCGGCAGCCGACCCCACCGGCGCGATGGTCTTCATCAGCGCGTCATAGAGACTCGCGGCAACCAGATAGGCGATATAGGAAAGGCAGAAGGCAAGGCTGACGAAGAACAGGCCGGCGCCGGGTGCCGCGAGCGCGATCGTCGCGCCGCTGCAGACTGCGGTTGCTAACGCCAGGTAGCGCAGGCGTCCGCGCGTGCGGTCCGCGGCAGCACCGATGACCGGCGATATCAGTCCCGCTGCAATGCTCGATGAGGCCAGTAGCAGGCCCCACAATGCTTCGCTCCAGGCGGCGTTGCCGGTCACATGGATCTTGAAATAGAGCGGGAAGGCGACGGCGGTGATCAGAAGCACGTAGCCGGAACTCGCGACGTCATAGAGAATCCAGTAACCCTGAAGCAGGCGAGACCGCGTCATTGCTGTGTCATGGGCTTGCTTGCGCTATCCGGTGTGGCTTGGCTGGCGATGATGCATGCTGAACTACTGTTCGTCTTTGTACGTTTGAAGAACGCCACGGCTCACTACGCGAAGCCTTCGGTAGCCGATCTCGATCGCGCCTTGCTGAGCCAGGTCGTTGAGGCAGGGCCGCAGCGTAGACCTGACAACACCCACCATCTTGGCCAGATCATCCTGGGTCAAGTCAGTTTCCTCTGAGTTCTCCGTAAGCTGCAGAAGCCGGCGGCATACGCGTGCTCTCACCGAAAGCGACAATGCCTCGGCCAGCAGACCGATCGCCCGGTTCACATTGATCGCGCTGAGCCGGTAGAAAGCGCGCCAGTGCTCCGGTTTCTCATTGAGCATCGAATGAATCGCGCCTTGAGGGATATGCAGAATCTTGCTTGCCGTCGCAGCCTTGAGGCTCACGAGCCGAGGCGTGTCAGCCAGTTCCGCATTGTCGCCGATCCAGAAACCAGGCTCGGCCCGGTAGATCACGACGGGTTCATCGGCGATCAGCGGGAAGGTGATTTCCAGGCCTCCCGATGCCAACCCGTACAGGCCGTTGGCGGAATCTCCCGCCATGTAAATGAACTGGCCTGCGCGGCAGCTTTGCCAGCGCGCAACGCGCGCCACCCAGTCGCGGAAGTCCAATGACTGGTCTGCGAGCCAGCCGATCTCGTCCAGGGGCGCAAGGTTCAGCGCGGTCTTGGATGAAATGATCTGAATTGGACAATCTCCCTTGAGCTTTCAGCTTACATCAGACCTTTCCTGTCTGAACAGCATCTTGCGAACCGGTTGGATAGGCAATTCTGCACGACAAGGTGGAGGAGAAACCAATGAATCAACGTAAAGTCGGCATAAGATGGCTCGTACCACGCCTTGGCGCGGTCGCGCTTCTTGTGATCATGTCTGCGGCGACGGCCCTGGCGCAGGAGAAGAAGCCGAACATTCTCGTGATCTGGGGAGACGACATCGGCCAGTTCAACATCAGCGCCTTCAACCGCGGAATGATGGGCTACCGCACGCCCAACATCGACAGCATTGCCGCGGAAGGCGCCCTGTTCACCGACTGGTACGGCCAGCAGAGCTGCACGGCAGGCCGCGCCGCCTTCATTACCGGCCAGTCGCCGATCCGCACCGGCCTCACCAAGGTGGGCCTGCCCGGCACGCCGGAGGGCATGAAGACGGATGACCCGACGATCGCCTCGCTGCTCAAGGCGCAGGGCTATGCCACCGGTCAGTTCGGCAAGAACCATCTTGGCGATCGCGACGAGATGCTTCCCACCAACCATGGCTTCGACGAGTTCTTCGGGAATCTCTATCACCTCAACGCGGAGGAAGAACCCGAGAATCCCGACTACCCGAAGGATCCCGAGTTCAAGAAGCGTTTCGGTCCGCGCGGCGTCATCCACTCCTTCGCAAATCCGGACGGAACGCAGAGGATCGAGGACACCGGGCCGCTGACGCGCAAGCGCATGGAAACGGTCGACGACGAAGTCACCAAGGAAGCGCTGCGCTTCATGGGCGACGCGCACAAGAGCGGCAAGCCGTTCTTCGTCTGGTGGAACTCCACGCGCATGCATGTCTTCACGCATCTCAAGCCGGAATCCGACGGCAAGACCGGGCTTGGCATCTATGCCGATGGCATGGTCGAACATGACGGGCATGTCGGACAGCTGCTGGCGAAGCTCAAGGAGCTCGGCATCGAAAACGACACCATTGTGATGTACTCCACCGACAACGGCGCCGAGACCTTCACCTGGCCCGATGGCGGCACCACAATGTTCCGCGGCGAGAAGAACACCAACTGGGAGGGCGGCTATCGCGTTCCGACGGTGATCCGCTGGCCCGGCGTCATCAAGCCCGGCACCGTCGTCAACGACGTGGCGGCGCACGAGGATATGCTCACCACCTTCGCTGCCGCTGCCGGCGATACCACCGCCAAGGAACGCCTTCTCAAGGGCGAGAAGATCGGCAGCCGCGAGTACAAGGTTCACCTGGACGGCTATGACCTTGGCCCCGCCCTGCGCGGCGAGGGCGAGTGGCCGCGCAAGGAGTTCCTCTACTGGACTGACGACGGCAGCGTGGCGGCAATCCGCTACGGAAACTGGAAGGTGACGTTCCTGGAGCAGAAAGCGGAGGGTCTGCGTGTCTGGCAGGACCCCTTCGACGTGCTCCGCGCCCCGCTGCTGACCAACCTGCGCATGGATCCCTTTGAACGTGCGGAGCACGAGAATGCCATGGGCTATCAGCGCTGGTACATGGAACGCATGTTCCTGATCGCTCCCGCTGGCGCCTATGTTGCCAAGTGGCTGCAGAGCTTCAAGGAGTTTCCGCCGCGCCAGAAGCCCGGCAGCTTCAACCTGGATCGCGTGATGGAAAGCGTGATGTCGGTGTCGCAGAACTGATTTGCCCAAGAGTTCCGGGGCCGGGCAGCGCCGCTGTTCCGGCCCCTTCTGTTTCGATATAGTCCTGCTCCCGACAAACAGGGATGACGCCGATGATTGCGACCAGCAGACGGAACTTCATGGGTTTGACGCTTGCCGCTCTGGCAGCCGGCGTGGAGCCGCGGCTGGCCCTGGCCAATGGCGCCGAGGCCCTGCCGTCCTGGTCCGATGGCGCGGCGCGCAAGCGCATCCTGGACTTCATTGCAGCGTCCGTCACCGAAGGCAGCCCGGGCTATGTGAGGCCGGAGGATCGCATTGCGGTCTTCGACAATGACGGCACGCTGTGGTGCGAGCAACCGGCCTATTTTCAGCTCATCTTCGGCATCGACCGCATTCGCGCGCTGGCACCCGAGCATCCCGAATGGAAGGATCAGGAGCCCTACAAGAGCGTGCTGGCAGGGGACATTCAGGCGCTGGCCGCCCAGGGCGAACACGCCCTTCTCGAGGTCATCATGCAGACACATGCCGGCATGTCGACCGAGCAGTTTCTCGACATCTCCAAGCAGTGGCTGGCCACTGCCGAACACCCGAGGTTCAAGCGGCGCTACGATACGCTGATCTATCAGCCCATGCTTGAACTGCTCGTCCATCTGCGCAGCCAGGGCTACCAGACCTGGATCGTCTCGGGCGGCGGCGTCGAGTTCATCCGCGCCTTTGCCGAACCCGTCTACGGCATCCCGCCCCAGCAGGTGGTGGGGTCCAGCATCGTCACGGAGTTCCAGATCGTCGACGGCAAGCCGCAACTGATGCGGCTGCCGAAGATCGACTTCATCGACGACAAGGCCGGCAAGCCGGTCGGCATCAACAAGTTCATCGGACGGCGCCCGGTCTTTGCGGCAGGCAATTCGGACGGCGACCTGCAGATGCTGCAGTGGACAACGGCTGGTGACGGGCGGCGCCTTGGCATGATCGTTCATCACACCGATGCCGAGCGCGAGTATGCCTATGATCGTCAATCGTCCATCGGCCGCCTCGACAAGGCGCTCGACCAGTCCGCGGCCAATGACTGGCTGGTGGTCGACATGAAGAATGACTGGACCGAGATTTTCCCGGCGATGTAAGCTTCGCTGATGTTGAGGTCTTGTCTCGCGCGAGCGCTCCTGGTCATCGGTTGTCTTCTGACGGGTGCCAGCTTTGCCGCAGCATCGGATGTCGAGGCCTTCGCGGGCAGTGCGGCATGTTCCGAATGCCATGCGGACGAAACCGTGGCCTGGGCGGGGTCTCATCACGGCTGGGCCTTGCGGGAACCGGTGGACGGCGCGATTCTGGGCGACTTCGACAATGCGACCTTCTCGCACAAGGGCATCGCGACGCGGTTCTTCAGGGACGGCGGCCGCTTCATGGTCGAGACCGACGGCCCCGACGGCAAGCTGGTCGCCTATCCGATCCGCTATGCGGTTGGCGTCACTCCACTCCAGCAGTATCTGGTCGAAACTGGCAATGGACGGCTCCAGGCGCTCGACATCGCGTGGGATACGGTGGCGCAGAAATGGTACCACCTCTATCCCGATACGGAAGTGGGTGCGGGCAACGGGCTGCACTGGACTGGCTCCTACAAGAACTGGCAGGCACGTTGCGCCGCCTGCCACCAGACCGGCTTCGACAAGGGCTTCGACCCGAAGACGGCCACCTACCAAAGCAAGTGGACGGAACTTACGGTCTCCTGCGAATCCTGTCACGGCCCGTCGTCGGCTCATGTGGCCTGGGCACGGCAATCGCCACGGTCGTCACCGGCGCCGCAGATGCTGAAGCTCGGACCTGGAGAACAGGCCAATGAGCTGGCCGCCTGCGGGCCTTGCCATGCGCGGCGCGAAGCCTTCGAGCAGAAGAACGCACCGATCGGAGCGCCTTTCGGCGACCACTATAATCTCTCGCTGCTGACTCCCGATCTCTACTTCGGTGACGGTCAGCAGAATGCCGAGGTCTTCATTCTCGGGTCCTTCCTTCAGTCCAAGATGAAGGCCAAGGGGGTTACCTGTTCCAACTGCCACGAACCCCATGCCGGAGAGCTGGTGGCAGAAGGCAACGCCGTCTGCACGCAATGCCACGGCACGGCAGGCAATGCGGCTTTCCCCGGTCTTGCGCTCAAGGACTATGACACTGAGGCGCATACTCATCACAAGGCTGGCAGCGAGGCCGCGCAATGCGTCAGCTGCCACATGCCTGACCGCGCCTACATGGTGAACGACCGCCGCCGCGACCACTTCTTCCGCAAGCCCGATCCGCTGCAGTCCAAGGCCGCAGGTGCACCGGATGCCTGTACGACCTGCCACACCGAGAAGTCGGCCGAATGGGCTGCCGGAGAGATTGCCGCGTGGTTCCCGGATGCCGACCGGCGCTGGCAGGATCGCGCGGCGCTGATCGCCTTCAATGGCGGCGAAAGGACCCAGCAGGTCTTCGATGCGCTGGCCGCCTATGCCATGGATCTCGATCGCCCCGACATCGTACGCGCAACTGCGGTCGGGGCTCTGCGTGAAGGTACTGGCCCGCAGGTGAATGCCGCGCTCCATGCGCTTCTGTCCGATCGCAGCGAACTGGTCCGGGCCGCTGCGGTACCTCTGTTCCGGCAGGTTGATCAGCAGACGAAGCTTGCCCTCCTGGCGCCGCTGCTCAGCGATCCGTCACGTCAGGTGCGGCATGCGGCCGCGATCGAGCTTGCCGGCGGCGACCTTGCCGCCCTCGACGCGCCCACGCGTGAGGCACTGGCCAAGGCCCTCGGCGAATACATGGACTCGCGGCTTGCCAATGCCGACATGCCGGAAGCACATATGGCGCTGGCGGGACTTGCGCTCAGCATGCGCAAGTGGGAAGAGGCCGAGTCGGCATTCAATCAGGCCGGCAAAATCGATCCGCAACTCGAGCAGGCCTGGCTCACCCTGGCGCGGCTGCGCGCAGCCCTCGGGGACGAGGCCGGCGCGGAGGCCTATCTGCAGAAGGGGCTGCAATATCTGCCGCAAGGCATCGGA
>JBGSNJ010000337.1:0-3596 GCA_041739715.1 Aestuariivirga sp. | reverse complement strand
GCGCAGCTGGCCGCGCGCTGGATGTGGCCGATGCCACGGCACTCAAGGCCTGGGTGACGGAGACGGCCCAGGGCTTCGGCGGCCTCGACATCCTGGTGGCCAATACCAGCGCCATGGCGGAGGGCGCTACCGAGGCCGAGTTCCGCAAGGCCTTCGAGGTGGACGTTCTGCACACGCTGAACGCCGTGACGGCAGCGCTGCCCGTCCTCGAGAAATCAAGTGGCGGCGCGATCATCGCCATCTCCTCCATCTCGGGATCGGAGGACTATGGCTACGAGGGCGTGTCCTACGGCGCCATGAAGGCGGCGCTGCTGTTCTACATGAAGTCGCTGGCCCGGCATGTTGCGCCGAAAGGCATCCGGGCCAATGTCGTCTCGCCTGGCACCACCTACTTCACCGGCGGCTTCTGGCACGAGGTGGAGATCAGGGATCCGAAGGGCTTCGCCGCAACCATCGCGGAAAATCCGATGGGCCGCATGGCGCGGCCGGAGGAGGTGGCGAATGCCGTGGTCTTCCTCGCCAGCGATGGGGCGAGCTTCGTTTCGGGCACCAATCTCGTGGTCGACGGCACGCTGACCCGGCGCATCCAGCTTTAGGCCCGGGCGAGGAAAGCCTCGACGTCGTCCTTCGTCGGGGCCGCGGCGGAGGCGCCCTTGCGGGTGGTCGACAATGCCCCGCAGGCCGCAGCATAGCGCAGCGCGTCGAGAAGGGACATTCCGCCTTCAAGCGCGTGTCCCAGCCCGCCGTTGAAGCTGTCGCCGGCGGCGACCGTGTCGATGGCATTGACCTTGAAGGCCGGCAGGATGGCTTCCGCCTCGTTGCTGGCCACGGCAAGGCCGCGGCTGCCGAGCTTCACCACGGCCGTGGCAACGCCCCGCGCGCGCAGTTCCCTGGCGGCCTTCAGCCCATCCTCCAGGCTCTTCGGCTGCCAGCCGAGAATGAGGCCCGCTTCCGTCTCGTTCGGCGTGATGATGTCGACCGCCTTGAGAATTTCGGGCGTCAACCCATCCTTCGGGGCGGGTGCCGGATCGAGAATGACGATGCCGCCATGCTGGCGCACGATCTCCGCCGCCTTGAGCGAGGCCGCGAGCGGCACCTCAAGCTGCAGCAGCAGGACCTTCGCAGACTCGAGTGCGGCGCGCCCGCGTTCGACATCGCTTGCGTCGATGGCGAAATTACTGCCGGCCACGATCGAGATGATGTTCTCGCCGCCCTCGCCCACCTTGATGATGGCAATGCCGGTGGCGCCCTCGGGATCGCGGCGGATGAGGCCGAGGTCCAGGCCATAAGCGGCAAGCTCGCGCTCGGCTGCCTTGCCGAAATCATCTGCGCCCATGCGGCCGATAAAGCGCACGTACGAGCCCAGCTTGCGCGCCGCCACTGCCTGATTGGCGCCCTTGCCGCCCAGGCCCAGCTTGTAGTCATGGCCGTGCAGCGTCTCGCCCGGCCGCGGCAGCCGGTCGAGATAGGCGGTAATGTCGATGTTGATGCTGCCGAAGACGCAGACCGTCATCTGCTGTTCCTCTTGCGCGCCGCCAGCGTGCGCAGGCGCAGCGCGTTGAGGCGGATGAAGCCGGCCGCATCCTTCTGGTCATAGGCGCCGCGGTCGTCCTCGAAGGTGACCAATGCGTCGGAGTAGAGCGATTTCGGACTCTTGCGGCCCACCACGATGACGTTGCCCTTGTAGAGCTTGAGGCGCACCACGCCTTCGACATGTTCCTGGCTCTTGTCGATCATCGCCTGCAGCATTTCGCGCTCGGGTGAGAACCAGAATCCGTAGTAGACGAGCTCGGCATACTTGGTGATGAAGCTGTCCTTGAGATGGGCCGCCTCGCGGTCGAGCGTGATCGACTCGATGGCGCGATGCGCAGTGAGCAGGATGGTGCCGCCGGGCGTCTCGTAGACGCCGCGCGACTTCATGCCGACGAAACGGTTCTCCACGAGATCGAGACGGCCGATGCCATTGTCATGGCCCAGCCGGTTGAGTTCGGTGAAGAGCACGGCGGGCGACATGGCCTTGCCGTCGATGGCGACGGGATCGCCATTCCTGAAGCCGATTTCCACATAGGTCGCCGTGTCGGGCGCGTCCTCCGGCGCGATGGTGCGCTGGTAGACATAGGGCGGCGGTTCCACCCAGGGGTCTTCGAGAACCTTTCCTTCCGAAGAGGAGTGCAGCAGGTTGGCGTCGACCGAGAAGGGGGCCTCGCCGCGCTTGTCCTTGGCCACCGGGATCTGGTGCGCCTCGGCGAAGGCGATGAGGTCGGTGCGGCTCTTGAAGCTCCACTCGCGCCAGGGTGCGATCACCTTGATGTCGGGGTTCAGCGCATAGGCGGTGAGTTCGAAGCGCACCTGGTCATTGCCCTTGCCGGTGGCGCCATGGGCCACGGCATCGGCGCCGGTATCGCGGGCGATCTCGATCAGGCGCTTGGCGATCAGCGGCCGGGCGATCGAGGTGCCGAGCAGGTAGACGCCCTCATAGACCGCATTGGCGCGGAACATGGGGAAGACGAAGTCGCGAATGAACTCCTCACGCAGGTCCTCGACGTAGATTTCCTTGATGCCCAGCATCTCGGCCTTCTTGCGCGCCGGTTCCAGCTCGCCGCCCTGGCCCAGGTCGGCGGTGAAGGTCACGACCTCGGCGCCATACTCGGTCTGCAGCCACTTCAGGATGATGGAGGTATCGAGGCCACCCGAATAGGCGAGGACGACTTTCTTGATCTTCTGCTTGGCCATCGGCGGACCCCTTCTCAAACGAAGCCCCGGCGTGGCGCCGGGGTGGACTGGGCGGGCCGTTCGAATGATCTGTTGGCGGCCCGTCGTGATTTCATGCGCGGCGTATCATGCCCAAGCGGCGTTCCGCAAGGGCGGGAGCCTTAGCGCCAGGGCGGATCCGGCGGGGGCTTGTGGCCGTCGGCGTCGCGGCCGGTGACGATGCCGTAGAAACCGCCGAGGAAGAGGCCGACAATGGCGGCAGGGACGAGGCCGTCCTGATAACCCTTGGGCCCCATCATGATGTCGAAGCGCAGTCTGAGCAGGACATCGGCGCCGAGAAAGGGTACGGCCCCCGCCACGAGATAGTAGACAAGCGCGCGGATGCGCAGGCGCTCGCCGAGGAGACAGAGGAGGATCATGCCAAGGGCCGTCGCCGCGAAGATCCCGTAGACCTGTCCGGCGCGCTGGGCGGCGATGGCAAAGTACCAGACGACGAGCGCTGCCATGCCGAAGGCCGTGACGGCAATGAGCATGAGGCTGAGGACCAGTCTCGCCGCCTGGCGCATCAGGCGCCGGCGTCGAGGGCCATCCGCTCCTTCGCCCGCAACTTCTGGCTCTCACTCTTCAACTGCCCACAGGCCGCCATGATGTCGCGGCCGCGCGGCGTCCTGACCGGGGAGGCATAGCCGGCGCGGTTAAGGACCTCGGCGAAGGCCTCGATGGTCTCCCAATCGCTGCACTCATATTGCGTGCCGGGCCAGGGGTTGAAGGGAATGAGATTGACCTTGGCGGGGATGCCCTTGAGCAGCTGCACCAGCCGCTTGGCGTCGGCCAGCGTGTCGTTGACGCCCTTCAGCATCACATATTCGAAGGTGATGCGCCGG
>JBGSNJ010000318.1:0-4641 GCA_041739715.1 Aestuariivirga sp. | reverse complement strand
CGGATGGCGACCGCATGCGCGCGAGCCAAGAGGGCGAAGAGGACGACGAGCAGCGCGCGGTGACGCATTATGCCGTCATCGACAAGGCGCCACCGGTGGCTGCCTGGGTGTCGCTGAAGCCGGTGACCGGACGCCAGCACCCGCTGCGCGCCCATATGGCGCATATCGGTACCCCGATCCTGGGCGACAACAAGTATGGTGGCGACCTCGATCTTCCCGAGGGCGTTGCCAACCGCCTGCACCTGCATGCGCGGCGGATCATCTTCCCTCATCCGCGCAGCGGTGCCGTCGATGTCTCGGCGCCGCTCCCGGCCCACATGCGCGACACCTTCGCGCTCTTCGGCTTCGACCCCGATCGGTTCGAGGAGGAGACCCCGTGAGGCTCGCCATCTTCGACGTGGATGGCACGCTGGTGAACAGCCGCAGCATGATCACCGCCGCAATGACGCGCGCCTTTGCCGATGTCGGCATCGCCGCGCCGGACCAGGACCGGATGCTGTCAATCGTCGGGCTCTCGCTGGTGGACGCGATGGCAGCCTTGACGCCGGATGAGTCTGCAGCGACCCATCGGCGCCTGGGCGAAGCCTACAAGCAGGCTTTCTGGGATCTCCGCCTGTCCGGCACCCATCCGGAGGCCCTGTTCAATGGTGCGTGGGACCTTTTGGAAGACCTGCGGAGCCGGGGCGTGGTCCTCGGCATCGCCACCGGCAAGTCGCGCCGCGGCGTGGACCACCTCATTGCCGCCCATGGCTTCGCGAACTGGTTCGCAACGGTGCAGACCTCGGACACGCATCCGTCCAAGCCCCACCCCTCGATGATGGTGACCGCTCTGGCCGAGACGGGGTGTGAGCCTTCCGCCACCATCATGATCGGCGACACAAGTTTCGACATGTCCATGGCCCGGCAGGCCGGGGTGGCGGCGGCAGGCGTGGCCTGGGGCAACCATCCCGCAGCCGAGCTGGTGGCTGCAGGCGCCCACAGGGTTTCAAAGGATTTCAAGCAATTGGCGCTTGATCTTGAGGCTTTGTGGGAAGAGCGGGGACGATGAAGAGCCGGCGCTTCTACAAGACGGTATCCGTCACCGGGGACCTTGGCATCGCGCTCGATGGCCGGCTGGTGAAGACTCCCGGCAAGGTGCCGCTCCATCTGCCGCTTCCGGCCCTGGCGCAGGCCGTCGCGGCCGAGTGGGAGGCCCAGGGCGAGACCATCGAACCAACCTCCATGGTGATGACCCGCCTGGCCAATACTGCGATTGACCGTGTGCCGGCCCACCGGCCTGCCATTCTCGCCGAGATGGGCGATTTCGCGGGCAGCGATCTCGTCTGCTATCGCGCCGCCGAACCAGATGATCTGGTGGCTCGCCAGTCGGCCGCCTGGGATCCGGTCATTGACGGGGCGGTTGCGGAACTCGGCCAGCCGATCGCGATCTGGTCCGGTGTCATGCATCGCCCGCAGCCGGCGGCGACGCTGGAGGCGGTCGACCGCTGGTGCGCGAAACTGTCTGATTTCGAGATCGCCGCGTTTCACTCCCTCATGACGCTGACGGGCTCGGCCCTCATTCCCATGATGCTGACCAAGCGGGCGATCGCGCCCGGCCAGGCCTGGGCCGCCGCCCATGTCGACGAGGACTTCCAGATCGAGGCCTGGGGCCAGGATGAAGAGGCTGCCGCGCGCCGTGAGCGCCGTCATGCCGAGTTCGATGCCTGCTGCCGCTTCCTCCAGTTGGCCGCCAGCAACTGATTGGCCTTTCGGCCGATTTGACGCCGTCTCCGCTGCCGCCTAACAAGTTGGCAACAGCAGGAACGAGGGCATCATGCAGGACATTCTGGAAAAGCTCGAGCGCAAGCGTGCCGAGGCACGCGCCGGCGGTGGCGAACGCCGCGTGGCCGCCCAGCATGCCAAGGGCAAGCTCACGGCGCGCGAGCGCATCGAGCTTCTGCTCGACGAGGGCAGCTTCGAGGAGTTCGACATGTTCGTCGAACACCGCTGCACCGAGTTTGGCATGGAAGGCACGAAATTCGCCGGCGATGGCGTGGTGACGGGCTGGGGCACCGTGAATGGCCGGGTCGTCTATGTCTTCGCCAAGGACTTCACCGTCTTCGGCGGCTCGCTGTCGGAATCCCATGCCCGCAAGATGATCAAGATCCAGGACATGGCGTTGCAGAACCGCGCGCCGATCATCGGCCTCTTCGATGCCGGCGGCGCCCGCATCCAGGAAGGCGTGAATGCGCTTGGCGGTTATGGCGAAGTCTTCCAGCGCAATGTCATGTCGTCGGGAGTCATTCCGCAGATCTCGGTGATCATGGGCCCCTGCGCCGGCGGCGACGTCTATTCGCCGGCAATGACCGACTTCATCTTCATGGTACGCGGCACCAGCTACATGTTCGTGACCGGCCCCGACGTGGTCAAGACCGTGACCAACGAAACGGTGACGGCAGAAGAACTGGGCGGCGCCTCGGTCCATACCACCCGGTCGTCCGTGGCCGACAAGGGCTTCGACAACGACGTGGAGGCGCTGCTGCAGATGCGCCGGCTGATCGACTTCCTCCCGTCGTCCAACACCTCTCCCATCCCGGAACTGCCAAGCTTCGACCCGCCCGACCGCACCGACTTGTCGCTCGACACGCTGATCCCGGCCAATCCCAACCAACCCTATGACATGAAGGAATTGATCCAGAAGATCGTCGATGAGGGCGACTTCTTCGAGATTCAGGACGCGCATGCGCGCAACATCATCACCGGCTTCGCCCGGGTGAATGGCCGGACTGTCGGCATCGTCGCCAACCAGCCGATGGTGCTGGCCGGTGTGCTCGACAGCGATGCCGGCCGCAAGGCGGCGCGCTTCGTGCGCTTCTGCGACTGCTTCAACATCCCGATCGTGACGCTTGTCGACGTGCCGGGCTTCCTGCCGGGTACGGCGCAGGAGTACGGCGGCCTCATCAAGCATGGCGCCAAGCTTCTCTATGCCTATGCCGAGGCAACGGTGCCGAAGATCACCGTCATCACCCGCAAGGCCTATGGCGGGGCCTATGTGGTCATGGCCTCCAAGCATCTGCGCGGGGACGTGAACTATGCCTGGCCCACCGCCGAGATCGCCGTCATGGGTTCCAAGGGGGCTGCCGAAATCCTCTATCGCGCCGAGCTGGGCGATCCCGCCAAGATCCAGGCGCGGATCAAGGAATACGAGCAGCGCTTCGCCAACCCCTTCGTTGCCGCAGAACGTGGCTTCCTTGACGAGGTGATCATGCCGCATTCGACGCGCCGCCGCATTGCCAGGGCGCTCAACATGCTGCGGCACAAGGAACTTACAAATCCTTGGAAGAAGCACGACAACATTCCACTTTGACCACATGGTTTCAATTTTACGATTTGGTAGAACTGCGGCTTAGAAAACTTCACGTAGTGTCGAATGCTTCAGAGAAGGTGCATTCATGCGCGATGTCGTTCTGGCCCTGGGACTTGCTGCCGTCTGGACTGTCGGCACGCCGATCCTGGATGCCCGTCAGCAGGAGCCGGCGCCCACTGTGTCGGCACCAGACTGGCTTGCCATTCCGCTGGATGCCGACATCACGGAGGTGCGCCGGTCGCGCGCGCAGGCCGCAGGGCATCTCAACGCCGTGTCCGACCTGCCTGCCGCAGCGGTGGTTGAGATCATGAAAACCCGCCTTGCGCTGCAGGGATTCGAGATCATCGACAGGTCCGCCGATCTGAGCGGAACATCCGAAGCTGCCACCGCCTTTCAGGCCGCCAATCCGACAGATGGCCGCCTTGCGACGGCCGTGGTGGTCGACACGCCGACGGGTGCCGTGCTGCGGATCGATTTTTCCGAACAGGAATCCGTATCCCGCTTGTCCAGTCTCTGACGGTTTCATCCAGATCAAGACGCGGCCGGGGCATCGGCGCTAGACTTGCATGATGAACATGCTGGATCTCGCCTTTCGCCTGGGCCTTGCCCTTGCCATTGGTTTCGTCATTGGCCTCGAGCGGGGCTGGCGCGAGCGTGACGAGGAGGAAGGCCAGCGGACGGCCGGGCTTCGCACATTTACGTTGATCGGGCTCCTTGGCGGCGTGCTGGGTGCGCTCTCGAGCGGGGGCGACCGCAGCCTGCTGGCCGCCGCCTTTGCGGTCCTGGGCGCAGTGCTGGGGGTCTTCTTCTGGCGGGAGGGCCAGAAGCACGAGGATCTGAGTGCCACGACCTTCGTGGCGGCGCTCGTGACCTTCGCGCTGGGCGCCTTTGCCGCGCTGGGCGATACCACAATTGCCGCCGGCGCCGCGGTGGCCACGCTGCTTCTGCTGGCGAACAAGGAGACCCTGCACGGCTGGCTTGAGCGTGTGACCTGGCGGGAGCTGCGCTCGGGCCTGCTGCTGGCGGCCATGACATTCATTGCCCTGCCTCTGCTGCCAGACCGGACCATCGATCCCTGGCAGGCGATCAATCCGCACGAGGTATGGTTGATGACGATCCTGATCGCGGCGGTGTCCTTCGCGGGTTATGCGGCCGTCAAGATTGCCGGGCCGCAGCGCGGGCTGGTGCTCGCGGCGACGCTGGGTGGGTTGGTCGCATCGACCGCCGTGACACTCTCGCTTGCGCGTCTGGCCAGGGCCGGCGCTGCCCATGTGCGGATGCTGTCGGGTGCCATC
>JBGSNJ010000312.1:0-6250 GCA_041739715.1 Aestuariivirga sp. | reverse complement strand
CTGAGGTGGCTCGCCGACCGTGCCGCTGCACAGTGGCTCACGCATAAATCAGAACTTCCAGTTCAGCGTCGCGCGGATGAGGTTGAAATTCGTCTCGATGTTGGTGCTCACGTCCAGGTCCGTGCCTGCAACCGGCGACTTCAGCGTCTCTGAGCCGAGATCGACATAGAGATATTCCAACCCCAGCGTCACGGAATCGTGCACCGCATATTCGGCGCCGGCGCCCACCGTCCAGCCGACCTGCGTGCTGCTGTCCTCGATGCGGAAGTACTCGCCGCCCAGACCTTCGCCCCTGAGTTCGAGATCGGCATTGGCCCAGGCAAGACCGCCGGTGCCATAGAAAAAGATGCGATCGAACGCGAAGCCCATGCGGGCCCGCAGCGTGCCGAAGACGTCGACATCGCTGCTGCTGTGATAATCCCCGGCCGGTGCGATCAGGTCATCCGCGAAGCTCGATGACGACGACTCGCTCAGTCCGCCGATCTGGACATCGCCGACCACGCCCAAGACAAAGCTATCGATCTGGTAGTTGTATCCCGCCTGCACGCCGCCGACGATCCCGCTCAGGTCAATACTTCCGACGGTCGCGTCGCTGACAGATATCCCGGAGCCGCGGGTCGCGAAGGTCAGTCCGATCTTGTCGTCACCGTCGAAGGCATATCCACCGTTCACGCCGAGGTAGAACCCTGTCCAGTCATAGCCAGTAGGTTCTGACAGGTCCGCTGCATTGGCATTGGACATCAGCAAAGTGGCGGTGGCGCAACTGGCCAAGAGAACGCGGTGCATACTGTGACCCCTCACAAACTACTTTTATTATAGCGCTGGCCATCCCTTACCCGCACCTAATAGAGGTCAACTTAATGTCGATTTCAAGGAAGTGTTGCAGTTCTGCATTTGGCATCGGTCAATCGACCTGAATCAAGTAATTACAAAGGCTTATGTCTGTTATCGGCGAATTTCCCTTGACCCCGCCGCCGGTGATCCGTAAATGGCAAGGCGTTTTGTTAACTCTTTGATTTGCTTACCCGCATTTGTCCGCGGGAGTGAGCAGGAGGCATCATGATCACATTGACCTTTCCCGATGGCGCCAAGCGCCAGGTTGAGCCGGGCGTGTCCGCCGCCCAGGTGGCCGCTTCGATCTCCAAATCACTGGAAAAAAAGGCTGTTGCCGCGATTGTCGACGGTACGCTTACCGATCTGGCGGAGCCGATCTCGACCGATTCGACTCTGCGCATCGTCACGCGTGACGATCCGGAAGCCCTCGAACTGATCCGCCATGACTGCGCCCATGTCCTGGCCGAGGCGGTTCAGGAGTTGTTTCCGGGCACCCAGGTGACCATCGGCCCGGTGATCGAGAACGGTTTCTACTACGACTTCTTCCGCAACCAGCCCTTCACCACCGAAGACTTTGCGGCCATCGAGAAGAAGATGCGCGAGATCATTGCGCGCGACAAGCCGTTCACCAAGTCGCTCAAGACACGCGAAGAGGCGAAGGCCTTCTTCCGCGACAAGGGCGAAGTGTTCAAGGTTGAGCTGGTGGATGCAATACCGGCTGGTCAGGACATCAAGTTCTACGATCAGGGAGGCTGGATCGACCTGTGCCGCGGCCCTCACATGACCTCGACCGGCAAGATCGGCAATGCCTTCAAGCTCATGAAGGTGGCGGGCGCCTATTGGCGGGGCGATTCGAAGAATCCGATGCTGACGCGCATCTACGGGACGGCCTGGGCCAGCGACAAGGATCTGCAGTCCTATCTCACGGCGCTCGAAGAGGCCGAGAAGCGCGACCATCGCAAGCTGGGCCGCGAAATGGACCTGTTCCATTTCCAGGAAGAAGGCCCGGGCGTTGTCTTCTGGCACGCCAAGGGCTGGACCATGTTCCAGCAACTGATTGCCTACATGCGCCGCCGGCTGGCGAAGCTTGACTACCAGGAGGTGAATGCGCCGCAACTTCTCGACAAGTCGCTCTGGGAAACCTCCGGGCACTGGGGCTGGTACAGGGAGGCGATGTTTGCGGCGACCTCTGCCGGCGACGCGACGGACGACGACCAGGTCTTCGCCATCAAGCCGATGAACTGCCCCGGGCATGTGCAGATCTTCAAGCATGGCTTGCGGTCCTATCGCGAACTGCCGCTCCGGCTTGCCGAGTTCGGCAATGTGCACCGCTACGAACCGTCGGGCGCCCTGCACGGGCTGATGCGCGTGCGCGGCTTCACGCAGGACGACGCGCACATCTTCTGCACGGAAGAGCAGATGGCCGACGAGTGCCTCAAGATCAACGATCTCATCCTCTCCACCTACAGGGATTTCGGCTTCGAGGAGATCGTGGTGAAGCTGTCGACGCGTCCGGAAAAGCGCGTGGGTTCAGATGCCGCCTGGGATCGGGCCGAGGACATCATGTCAAAGGTGCTCGTCCAGATCGCCGAAGAGTCCGGCGGCAAGATCAAGACGGCGGTGAACCCGGGCGAAGGCGCTTTTTATGGGCCGAAGTTCGAGTATGTGCTGCGCGACGCCATCGGCCGCGACTGGCAATGCGGAACAACGCAGGTGGATTTCAATCTGCCGGAACGCTTCGGCGCCTTCTATATCGGCGCCGACGGCGAGAAAAAGGTGCCGGTGATGATTCATCGCGCCATCTGTGGATCCATGGAGCGCTATCTGGGCATTCTCATCGAGCACTTTGCCGGTCACTTCCCGCTCTGGCTTGCTCCCTTGCAGGTTGTCGTGGCGACCATCACGTCCGATGGCGACGCCTATGCGCTCGAGGTGCGCGATGCGCTGCGTCGTGCGGGGCTGAGGGCCGATGCCGATCTGCGCAACGAGAAGATCAACTACAAGGTCCGCGAACATTCGGTTCAGAAGGTTCCGGTCATTCTTGTGGTCGGCAAGCGCGAGATGGACGACCGGACGGTGAACGTCCGCAGGCTTGGCTCGCAGGACCAGTCCAGCATGAGCCTCGAGGCAGCGATCTCGGCCCTGGCCGCGGAAGCAACACCGCCGGATGTGAAGCGATCCTGATCGTGACGAAGATCGTTGCGCGGGGCAGGATGCTGGGTTAGCGTCCGGCAGAGCGGCGGCAATTGAGAAGAGCCAGCATGGCTGCGGCTGCCGTGACGGGACATCGAGAGGGAGGACCCAAACATGATTAGACGTCATCTTCTTGCAGCAGCCTTGGCCGTCGTCGTGGGCACTGCCGGATTCTCCGGCACTGCGTTTGCGGTGAACGATTTGAGGATCATCGCCCCGGCCGGTCCGGGCGGCGGATGGGATCAAACGGCGCGTGCGCTGGCGGACGTCATGGCAGCCTCAGGTGCAACTGGCATCACCGTCGAGAATGTCCCGGGAGCGGGTGGCACGGTTGGTCTCGCCCAGCTCGTGGACCAGGAAAAGGGCAAGCCGAACGTCATGATGGTCAATGGCCTGGTCATGGTCGGCGCCATCCTGACGAACCAGTCTGCAGTCAATCTGGGCATGACCACGCCGGTTGCCCGCCTGACCGGCGAGTATGAGGTCATCGTCGTACCTGCCTCATCCGAGGTGAAGACTCTGGCTGACCTGGTGGCGAAGCTCAAGGCTGATACCGGAACCGTTGCCTTTGGCGGCGGCTCTGCTGGCGGCACCGACCACATTCTCGCGGGCCTGGTGGCCAAGGCCGCCGGCGGCGATGTGACGAAGCTTAACTATGTGCCCTTCTCGGGCGGCGGCGAAGCCCTCGCGGCCGTCATGGGCGGACATGTCGTGGCCGGCATCAGCGGCTATAGCGAGTGGGCCGGACAGATCGCGTCGGGCGAACTGCGTGCGCTGGCGATCTCCGCGCCCGAGCGCCAGGCGGGTATCGAGATTCCCACGCTGAAAGAGCAGGGCGTTGAAGTCGAGCTTGCCAACTGGCGCGCCATCGTGGCACCTCCCGGCCTGGACGAAGCCCAGACAAAGGCGCTGCGCGATGCGGTGGATGCCGCCGTCAAGAGCGATGCGTGGAAGAAGGTATTGGCCGAGAAGAAGTGGACGGATCTCTATCTGCCCGGCGACGACTTCGGCAAGCTGCTTGAGGCCGAGAATGCGCGGGTTACCGAAGTCCTGAAGACGGTCGGTCTCGTCCAGTAACGCACAGAGGTGAGCACGCAACGCAAGACGTCCATGGCCGGTCTTCTGATCGGCCTTGGACTCATTGCGATTGCGGCCGTGATTGCCGTGGATGTGTCCGGCATGCGCGTACCACCGGTCCACGCCAAGGTCGGTCCGCGCTTCTTCCCTTTGCTAGTGTCCTGCGGGCTTGCCGTTGCCGGCGCCGTTACGGCATGGCAGTCGTGGCGCGGAACCTTCGATTCCGAGGAGACGTCCCCGACCGACTGGGCGGCGGTCGCGATCGTCAGCGCGGGCCTCATCCTGCACATGAACCTGCTCAAGCCCGTGGGCTTCGTCCCGGCAGCCGTTGTCCTCTTCATGTGCGTCACCTTCGCCTTCGGCAGCCGCAGCTTTCTACGCGACGGTGTCGTGGCCCTTGTCCTGGCATTGACGGCATATCTTGCCTTCACGCGGCTTCTCGGCCTGCAGCTTCCGCCCGGCATTCTCGCAGGGGTGCTCTAGCATGGAGGCCTTCGGCGCATTGCTGGACGGCTTTGCCACGGCGCTGACGCCAATCAACCTGATGTGGTCGCTGGTCGGCGTCACCCTTGGCACGCTCATTGGCATCCTGCCGGGCATCGGTCCGGCGCTGACCATCGCCCTGCTGCTGCCAGTGACGCGCACGCTTGATCCGACTGGTGCCTTCATCATGTTTGCCGGACTCTACTATGGCGCCATGTATGGCAGTTCGACGACATCGATCCTTCTCAACACGCCGGGGGAATCCGGATCCATCGTCACCGCCCTGGAAGGAAACCAGATGGCGCGGCGCGGACGTGGTGCGGCGGCGCTCGCCACGGCGGCAATCGGATCCTTCGTTGCGGGTACCATCGGCACCATGCTGCTGACCTTCCTGGCGCCGCTCTTCGTGAAGCTCGCCATTCTCTTTGGTCCGGCCGAATACTTCGCGCTCATGGTGCTGGCCTTCACCACCGTCACCACGCTGCTCGGCAGTTCGGTGGTCAAGGGTTTGACCAGCCTGATGATCGGGCTGGCCTTCGGTCTTGCCGGTACCGATATCCTGACGGGGCAGCCGCGCCTGGTCTTCGGCATTCCCAGCATGCTGCGCGGCATCGACACCGTCGTCGTGGCCGTTGGCCTCTTCGCGGTAGGTGAAGCTCTCTACATGGCATCGCGGAGAGACCTGCGCGAGGCCGTGATCCTGCCGATCAAGGGTTCGCTGTTCATGACGCGCGAGGAATGGCGCCGCTCCTGGAAGCCCTGGCTGCGGGGAACGGCACTGGGCTTTCCCTTCGGCGCGCTTCCGGCCGGGGGGACCGAAATCCCGACCTTCCTGTCCTACTTCATGGAAAAGAAGCTCTCCAAGAATCCAGAGGAATTCGGCAAGGGTGCGATCGAGGGCGTTGCCGGACCGGAAGCCGCCAACAATGCCGCGGTGGCCGGTGTGCTGGTGCCGCTGCTGGCGCTGGGTTTGCCCACCTCCGCCACAGCGGCAATCCTGCTGGCGGCCTTCGAACAGTACAATCTGCAGCCTGGGCCGCAGCTTTTCACCGCCTCCGGACCGCTGGTCTGGGGCCTGATCGCCAGCCTCTACATCGGGAACGTAATGCTGCTTGTGCTGAACCTGCCATTGGCGGGTCTCTGGGTCCGGTTGCTGGCCATCCCCCAGCCCTTGCTCTATGGCGGCATTCTCGTTTTCTCGACGCTGGGTGTATATAGCCTGAGCAATTCGACCTTCGACCTTGTCCTGCTGTTCGTGGTGGGCCTGATCGGGTTCGTGATGCGCCGTCATGATTTCCCGGTGGCACCAGCCATCATCGGGCTGATCCTCGGGCCCATGGCGGAAGCACAGTTCCGCCGCGCGCTGACCATCAGCCAGGGCGATGCCTCGGTCTTCTTCACCCATCCGATCTCGCTCGTGCTTCTTGTCATTGCAGCGATGGTGCTGCTGCTGCCGGCACTCATTCGCAAGCTGCCCGTTCAGAAGCTCTGAACCGCTCGGCAGCGGTTTCCGTATTAAGAATATGACCTTACCCATTATCATTGTCGGCGGCAGCGGGGGCATTGGGAGCGCCCTGGCCCACCGACTCGCTGCGGCGGGCCGGGCGCTTCACCTGATCGGACGCGACGCGGCGAAGCTGCGGGCCACGGCCGCTGAAACCGG